>JACQAD010000066.1 GCA_016195125.1 Magnetospirillum sp. | reverse complement strand
ATATTTCGCGTCATGCTGTGGCACGGGGCCGTCTCCGTTCCCTGGTCCGGCTGCGACGCCTTTCCTAACCCGGTCCCGGCCGGGAGTAAAGGCCGCATCGCCTTTTGCGGCGGAGAGGGGCATGCTATAGGTGGCGTCAGAGATATCCTTCGCACCATTCATCTTTATCCAAGGACGGGGAATTCCGAATGATCGGTAAGCTTAACCATGTCGCCATTGCCGTTCCCGATCTGGACGCGGCCACCAAGCTTTATCGCGATACCCTGGGCGCCAAGGTCTCCGCGCCGGTGCCGCAGCCGGCCCACGGGGTCACGGTGGTGTTCGTGGAACTGAGCAACACCAAGGTGGAATTGCTGCATCCCATGGGAGAAAAGTCACCCATCGCCGGTTTCCTGGAAAAGAACCCCTCGGGCGGCATTCATCATATCTGCTACGAGGTCGAGGACATTCTGGCGGCCCGCGACAAGCTCAAGGCCAGCGGCGCCCGCGTTCTCGGTGATGGCGAGCCCAAGATCGGCGCTCACGACAAGCCGGTCCTGTTCCTGCACCCCAAGGATTTCAACGGAACCCTGGTGGAACTGGAACAGGCCTAGGCGCCGCCTGGCGGGGTGATGTTGAATGAGTGGATATTGCGACATTGCCCCCGGGCATCCCATTCACGGTCCCTACCACGACCATGAATACGGGTTCCCGCTGGCCGAGGAGCGGGGGCTGTTCGAGCGCCTCTGCCTGGAAATCTTCCAGGCGGGCCTGTCCTGGCTGATCGTCTTGAAGAAGCGCCCTTCCATGGCGAAGGCGTTTGACGATTTCGAGGTTGATGTGGTTGCCGCCTATGGCGAGGCCGAGGTAGCTCGCCTGATGGAGGATGCGGGGATCATCCGCAATCGGCGCAAGATCGAAGCGGTGATCGAGAATGCCCGGCGTCTTTAGGCCCTGCGGCGGAGTGAGGGCTCCTTTGACGCCTGGCTGGCGCGCCACCATCCCTTGACCAAGCCCGAATGGGTCAAACTGTTCAAGAAGACCTTCGTCTTCACCGGGGGGGAGGTGGTGGGCGAGTTCCTGATGAGTATCGGCTATCTTCCAGGCGCCCATCGGCCCGATTGTCCGGTGGCGGAGCGACTTCTGCGGATTGTCCCGCCATGGTCTGGAATTCCGGCGGGCTTCTACGACTGAGCCCGAAAACGGAAACGGCAAGATCGCCTTGGCGAGCTTGCCGCTTCCTACGCTCCGGGCCTCGGCCTTTCGGCGGACCTGGGACACGTTCCTCCCGACACTCAAGCCGCTTGGTCGCAACCGTTATCGGATTAGCTGCCCGTTTTCCGAGCTTGGCATCAGTTTACGAAATTTTCTGGCGGCCGTCACCCCATATTTGTGTGAACGTTACGTAAATGATCTCCGCGGCGAAAGTCTTGAAAGGTCGATGGCAGGTGGAGCAGTCTGTGACGTGAACCTTCTCCCGATCGGAGCACGATCATGCGCCGTCCCCTCTATATCCTTGCTGGTTTATCCCTCTGCCTGACCGGGTGGGGCGCTGCCGCCCAGCAGGTTTCCAGCGGCTCCGGTCCCATGGTCATCACCATTACCAAGACCGATTGCTCCCGGCTGATCCAGCACACGCCGGCGCCGGACGTCGCCTATAAGCCGGGAGTGGACGTACGCGGCAAGCCGGTGGTTTCGGCGGACACCGATCCCGGACGCGCCGAGATGAACCGTAAGATGATTCCCGAGACGCTGGAATTCCCGGTCAACATCAACCCGATGAATTACGGCGCGCGCAAATCCGCGTATAAGTCGAAGGCCTCCACCGAATCGGCCATCGCGGCTGGCGGCGGGACGGCTACCGCCGCCCAAAGCAAGTCACTGGCCACCGCCGAAAGCAAGATCGCTTCTCTGTCGGGTAAGGGCTATGACAACACCTCCGCCTCGGTGGGGGTGGTTAAATACGACATCGCCCGCAACAGCTTTACCTTCAACGGCGAGCCGCTGGTTTCCGACGATCAGCGCGCCCTGGCGGCGGCCTGTTCCAAGCAGGGCGTCCGCTAGCCTGGGACCGATTGCCAAGCCGGCCGGCATTGCCTATTGTCGCCCCGACCATTCCGGGCGCCGGTGACCGTCTCGGCCCTGATTCACCAAGGGGTTCCATGATCTTCAATTCGTTCGAGCGCATGGTGGCGTTCCGCTATCTGCGGGCGCGGCGCAAGGAAGGCTTCATTTCCGTCATCGCCGGATTCTCCCTGGCCGGAATCGGCCTGGGTGTCGCCACCCTGATCGTGGTGATGGCGGTGATGAACGGATTCCGTCACGAATTGCTCGGCCGGATCCTCGGCATCAACGGCCATATCGGCATCTATGGTGCCGGGGCGCCCTTGACCGATTTCGATTCCCTGGCCGAGAAGGTGCGTCAGTTGCCGGGTGTCACCCGTGTCATTCCCACCGCCGAGGGCCAGGTCTTCGCCACCGCCTCGGGTGGCGGGGCCGGCGCCATCGTGCGCGGCGTGCGGGGCCAAGACCTGTTGACCCGGCCTATTTTCCAAAAGAATTTCCGGGGCGATCCCCGCGATTTCGGTGGCGACGACGCGGTGGTCGTCGGGTATCGCCTGGCCGAGAAGCTGGGTCTGCGCCTGGGTGACACCATCTCGCTGATTTCGCCCAAGGGCAACGCCACCGCCTTCGGTACGGTGCCGCGCATGCGTGGCTACCGGGTGGTGGGAACCTTCAACGTGGGCATGTTCGAATACGATTCCGGCTTCGTCTTCATGCCCATGGAGGCCGCCCAGACCTATTTCCGCCTGCCCGACGCGGTCACCCAGATCGAGGTCTTTGTCGAGAATCCCGACATGGTGCCGCAATTGCGCAAGGCCATCTGGGATCTGTCGGGCGGCGGCGTGAAGATCTACGACTGGCAGCAGGCCAATGCCAACTTCTTCAATGCCATCCAGGTGGAGCGGAACGTCATGTTCCTGATCCTGACCCTGATCATCCTGGTGGCGGCCTTCAACATCATCTCCAGCCTGATCATGCTGGTGAAGGACAAGGGCCGCGACATCGCCATCCTGCGGACCATGGGGGCGACGCGCGGCATGATCTTGCGCATCTTCTTCCTGGCCGGGGCCTCGGTGGGCGTGGTGGGGACGGTGGCGGGCACCTTGCTCGGCGTGGCCTTCGCCACCAATATCGAGGCTATCCGCCAATTCATCCAGGCCATCGTCGGCCGCGACCTGTTCGCCGCCGAGATCTATTTCCTGACCCAATTGCCGGCGCGGGTGGAATCGGGAGAGGTGGTGACGGTGGTGCTGATGGCCCTTGGCTTGTCCTTCGCGGCCACCATCTATCCGGCCTGGCGGGCGGCCAAGCTCGATCCGGTGGAGGCTCTGCGCTATGAGTAACGACGGGCTCAAGCTGGAAAACATCCGCCGGGTGTTCACCCAGGGCAAGGACACGCTGGAAGTCCTGCGTGGCGCTAATCTGGACATCCGCGCCGGCGAGATCGTCGCCCTGGTCGGCCCGTCGGGGGCCGGCAAGTCGACCCTGCTGCACATCGCCGGCCTGCTCGAGCGTCCCGATGACGGCGAGGTCTATCTGGCCGGAAATCCGGCCGGCGCCCTGGGCGAGGGCGAGCGCACCCGGCTCAGGCGCCTGCATCTGGGCTTCGTCTACCAGTACCATCATCTGTTGCCTGAATTCTCGGCCGTCGAAAATGTCATTCTGCCCCAGATGATCGCGGGGATTCCGGCCGCCGATGCCCGTCAGCGCTCCTTGGAATTGCTGGACAGGATGAAGCTGTCGGAGCGGGCCGAGCACCGCCCCGGCCAGCTTTCAGGCGGCGAACAGCAGCGCGTCGCCATCTGCCGCGCCCTGGCTAATTCCCCCCGCGTGTTGCTGGCCGACGAGCCCACCGGCAATCTCGACCCCCATACCGCCGACGGTGTGTTCGACGAACTCATCCGTCTGGTCAAGGGCTCGGGGGTTGCCGCTCTGATCGCCACCCATAATCCCGAACTGGCCCGGCGCATGGATCGAGTGATCCGGCTGTCCGATGGCCTGTTGATTGCTGGTTAAGGAATAAGCCCATGCAAGCTCCCAAGATCGTCGCCTATTACGCCCTGGTTCTGGCGGTGATGTTCGTGGTCCTGACCATCCGGGTGATCAAGGCCCGCTATCGCGCCAAGGCCTCCCTGGGAGACGGTGGCGACGAGCGCCTGACCCGCGCCATCAGGGTGCATGGCAATTTCGCCGAGTTCGTGCCGTTCTGCCTGCTGCTGATCGCCCTGGCCGAGATCAATGGCTCGCCCCCATGGTCCATCCATGTGCTGGGAAGCGTCCTGGTCCTGGTCCGCCTGTCCCATGCCCATGGCCTGACCACCGGAGTGCTGAAATTCCGCCAGGTTGGCGTGATCGGAACCTTCATCGTCCTGGTGGGGGCGGCCTTGCATGCGGTGATCGGCGGGGGCTGAGGACGGGCCGGCCCAGGCGTGACGGGCTTGCCGGAATAGGGTAGTGTTTCGCCATGTCTTCCCACGCCGATTTCGTCCATCTTCGCGTCCATTCCGCCTATTCCCTGGCCGAGGGCGCCATCAAGCTCAAGCAGCTGATCAAGCTGGCCGAGAAGGCTGCCATGCCGGCCTTGGGCATCGCCGATACCGGCAATCTGTTCGGTGCCCTGGAATTCTCCACCGCCTGCGCCGATGCCGGCATCCAGCCGGTGATCGGCGCCCAGATCGCTGTCAGGCGCGAAGACGGCGGCCCCTCCAAGGACGGCCGCAAGCCCGAGCCCGATTCCCTGGTCCTGCTGTGCCAGAGCGAGGCCGGCTATCTCAATCTCTTGAAGCTGGTGTCCAAGGCCTTTCTGGAAACCGAATCCGGCGAGACGCCGCAGGTGACGCTGCACGATCTGGAAACCCGCTCCGAGGGGCTGATCGTACTGACCGGCGGTGCGGCGGGGCCGGTGGGGCGCCTGCTGGCCGATGGACAGACGGAAAAGGCCGAGATCGTGCTGGCCCGGCTGGCGCGGGCGTTCGCCGGGCGTTGCTATGTGGAGCTGATGCGCCATAAGCTCGAGGTGGAGAACCGCATCGAGCCGGTTCTGGTGGATTTTGCCTATAAGCATGATTTGCCGCTGGTGGCCACCAACGAGCCGTTCTTTGCCGATCGCGGCATGTACGAGGCCCATGACGCCCTGATCTGCATTGCCGGTGGCGCCTACATCTCGCAAGACGAGCGCCGTCGCCTGACCCCCGAGCATTATTTCAAGTCGCCGCAGGAGATGCGCGAGCTGTTCGCCGATCTGCCTGAAGCCTGCGACAACACCCTGGTCATCGCCAGGCGTTGCGCCTTCATGGTGGCCAAGCGCAAGCCGATCCTGCCGCCCTACCGCATGGACGGCCTGACCGAGGCCGAGGTGCTGCGCAAGAAGACCCTGGAGGGTTTGGACGAGCGCCTGGAAAAGCACGTCTTCCAGCCGGGCATGAGCGATGATGAGAAGGAACACGCCGCCAAGCCCTATCGCGAACGGGTCGAGTTCGAGTTGGGCGTCATCGAGCAGATGGGGTTTCCTGGCTACTTCCTGATCGTGTCGGACTTCATCCAATGGTCCAAGGCCCACGACATTCCGGTGGGGCCGGGCCGTGGTTCGGGCGCCGGTTCGGCGGTGGCCTGGGCGCTGACCATCACCGATCTGGACCCGCTGCGCTGGGGGTTGCTGTTCGAGCGCTTCCTCAATCCAGAACGCGTCTCCATGCCTGACTTCGATATCGATTTCTGTCAGGACCGGCGCGAGGAGACCATCCGCTACGTTCAGGGCAAATACGGCTATTCCCAGGTGGCGCAGATCATCACCTTTGGAAAGCTGCAGGCGAGGGCGGTGCTGCGCGACGTCGGCCGGGTGCTGCAGATGCCCTACGGCCAGGTGGACCGTCTGTGCAAGATGGTGCCGAAAGCTGCAGCGCCAGCGCGACCAGGACGAGAGCGTCCGCCGGCTCTTGAGCGTGGCGCTCCAGCTCGAGGGACTCTACCGCCACGCCTCGACCCATGCGGCGGGCGTGGTCATCGGCGACCGGCCGCTGGACGAGCTGGTGCCGCTCTACCGCGATCCGCGCTCGGACATGCCGGTCACCCAGTTCAACATGAAATGGGTGGAATCCGCCGGTCTGGTGAAGTTCGACTTCCTGGGCCTGAAGACGCTGACGGTCATGGTCACGGCGGTCAAGCATGTCAAGAAGACCAAGGGCATCGACATCGACCTGTCGGCCATCCCCTTGGACGATGCCAAATCCTACGAGCTGCTGTCGCGTGGCGATGCGGCCGGCGTGTTCCAGCTGGAAAGTTCGGTCATGCGCGACGTGCTGCGCAAGATGGGACCGAACCGGCTGGAAGACCTGATCGCCGTGGTGGCCTTGTACCGCCCCGGCCCCATGGACCAGATTCCCCGCTACATCGCCTGTAAGCACGGCAAGGAAGAGCCCGATTACATGCATCCGCTGCTGGAGCCCATCCTGAAGGAGACCTTCGGGATCATGGTCTATCAGGAGCAGGTGATGCAGATCGCCCAGGTGCTCTCGGGCTATTCCCTGGGCGGCGCCGATCTGCTGCGCCGCGCCATGGGTAAGAAGGACCGCGACGAGATGGACCGCCAGCGGGCCAAATTCGTCGAGGGCGCCACCGCCCGCGGCGTCGACGGCGCCCAGGCCTCCATGATCTTCGACAAGGTGGCCAAGTTCGCCGAATACGGATTCAACAAATCCCATGCGGCGGCCTATGCCCTGATCGCCTACCAGACCGCCTGGCTGAAGGCCAATCATCCCGCCGAGTTCATGGCCGCGACCATGACCTATGAAATGAGCAACACCGACAAGCTCAACTCATTCCGGCAGGAATTGGACCGCCTGGGCATCAAGCTGCTGCCCCCCGACATCAACGCCTCCCAACCCGCCTTTTCGGTGGAGTTGCTGCCCGACGGCACCCAGGCGGTGCGTTATGCCCTGGCGGCCCTCAAGAATGTGGGCGAGGCCGCCATGAAATCCCTGGTCGAGGAGCGCGATCGCGGCGGCAGGTTCAAGGATGTGGGCGATTTCGCCGCCCGCATGGATGCCAAGGTGCTCAATCGCCGCCAGTTGGAGAATATGTGCAAGGCCGGGGTGTTCGATTCCATCGACAAGAATCGCGGGCGCCTGTTCAAGAACGCCGATACCCTGACCCGCTATGCCGCCAGCGCGGCCGAGGACAGGGAATCCAGCCAGATGAGCCTGCTGGGCGGCTCCAACGCTCCGACCTTGAAGCTGGAGAATGGCCCCGACTGGTCGCCCCACGAGAAGCTCAACCAGGAATTCGAGGCGGTGGGGTTCTATCTCTCGGCCCATCCCCTCGACGCCTATGCCAAGAGCATGCGGCGCCTCAACGTCCTCAAGGTCGCCGAATTGCCGCGTCATCTGCAATCGGGCGGCAAGGGCAGGGTGCGGCTGGCCGGGTCATTGCTGTCCAAACAGGAGCGGGTCTCGGCCAAGGGCTCGCGCTATGCCTTCCTGCAATTCTCCGACGCTTCGGGCATGTTCGAGGTCACCTGCTTCTCCGAGATTCTGGTGGTTTCGCGCGAGTTGCTGGAGGCGGGGGGGCCGCTGCTGATCGACGTGGACGCCAAGCTGGAGGAGGAGCAATTGCGCCTGACCTGCCAGCGCATCGCGTCCCTGGACCAGGAGGCCGCCAAGGCCGCCGCCGGCATCCGCGTCATCATCTCCGATGACAGCTCCATCAAGGCGCTCTCCGATCTCATCAACGGCGAGGCCAAGGGCCGCAACCGCATCGCCATCGTCGCCCGGGCCGGTAATCGCGAGGTGGAGTTGGGCCTCAGGTCCACCCTGACGTTATCCCCGAAATTCATGGGCGCCTTGCGCAGCATTCCCGGCATCGCCGAGGTGGAGGAGATCTGATGTCGATGCGCTGGTTGAACGCCGTACTCGTGGCCCTGGGGCTTGCCGCCTGTACCCCTTCGGAATTCGCCGAGCCGCCGGAAGTGGTCCTGGTCTCCCTGGTGCCGGTGGATGTGTCGTTGATGGAGCAGCGCCTGGCGGTGACGCTCAGGGTGCGCAACCCCAACAACGTCGCCATGAGTGTGGACGGCATGCGCTTTTCCATCGACCTCAACGGCCATGCCTTCGCCAAGGGAACCAGCGACAAGTCGGTGACGGTACCGCGCCTGGGCGAGGCCGAGATCGAAGGCAGCGCCCATGTGGGCACCACCGATCTTCTCCGCCAGGTGTTGGGCGCGCCAGAGTCCAAAGGTCTGACCTACCGACTCAGCGGTTCGCTGTTCCTGGGCGGAGTCGGAGGGCGCAGCGTCGGCTTCGACCAGAGCGGCGAGTTCGACTTCGCCTCCGCCCTGGGCGGCGGAACCGCCAAGAGGAATTAACCAGGGCGGTATCGCCGCCTAGACAATCCATTTGATTAATATCCGGGTCCAGCATGAACCGCTTCCTTGCCCTTGCCTTCGTCGCCCTGCTCGCCGCTCTCGATTTTGCCGGGTGGTGGTGGTTCAACCGGCCGATTCCGGTGGAGCTGTCGTTCAACGAGCCGTTCCCATCGGTCTCCTTTGCGCCGTTCCGCCGTGGTCAGGGACCAATCTCCAAGGTCTATCCGACCCCCGCCCAGATCGCCGAGGACATGAAGAGCCTGGTGGGCGTCACCAAGGGCGTGCGTACCTATACCAGCCTGGAAGGCATGGATGTGGTGCCGCAATTGGGCCGCGAGCTGGGGATCGAGGTCACCCATTCCGCCTGGCTGGGCCAGAAGAAAGCCGTCAACGACCGCGAGGTCGAGGCGCTGATCCAGGCCGCCAATGCCTATCCCGATTCCATCAAGCGCGTCATCGTCGGTAACGAAGTGCTGTTGCGCCAGGATCTGCCCGTCGACGAACTGATCGCCTATATCCGCAAGGTCAAGGCTGCGGTGAAGCAGCCGGTCTCCTATGCCGATGTCTGGGCCTTCTGGCTGAAGAACCCCCAGGTGGCCAAGGAAGTGGACTTCATCACCATCCACATCCTGCCCTACTGGGAGGACGAGCCCATCGGCGTCGAGGGCGCCGCCCATCACATCGTCGCCATCACTCGGCGCATGGCCCAGGAATTCGGCAAGCCCATCCTGATCGGCGAGGCGGGCTGGCCGACGCGCGGCCGCTCACGCGGGCCGGCGGTGGCTAATATGGAGAACGGCGCACGCTTCGTCCGCACCCTGGCGCGGGTCTCCAAGGAGAACGGCTTCGATTACAACGTGGTCGAGGCCTTCGACCAGCCGTGGAAGGCCTTTCTGGAGGGCACTGTCGGGGCCAAATGGGGAGTGGTCGACGAGGATCGGCGGGTAAAGTTCGCCATGTCGGGGCCGGTGGAGCCCAGCCCGTTCTGGGCGACCCATGCCCTGTGGTCGGTGCTGATCGGTTCGGCGGCGGCACTGTTTTTCCTGTGGCGACGTCCTGAACGCTATGGCCTCAAGGACGGCCTGCTGGTGGCCTTGTTGGGTCAGTTGGCGGGGTTGCTGGCCCTGGTATTGGTCCGGGCGGCGGGGGAGGGCTTCCAAAACAAAGGCGTGCCGCCGTGCTGGGACTGGGCGGAAAAGCTGATGCCGCTTTATGGCTTTGGTGCCATCACCACCTCCATGCTGCTGCTGTTTCATGGCCGTTACCGCGATATTCCTCCGCTGGAATTCCTGGTTCCCGGCATCGGCATTACAATCTTCGCCCTGGCCCGCATGACGATCCTCGGCATGAGCTGGGAAAAGGCGTTCGCGGTGGGCCGGCTGTTCGGCGGTTCCGGCTTTGGCCCGGCCCGCCAATTCACCATCGGGCTGCTCCTTTCAGCCCTGGTCTCACCTCTGTCCGAGGCGGTGGCCCTGTCGGGCGGTGATGATTTCATCACATCGCATCCCAAGTTTTCCGATCAGCTGCCGTTGCTGATCCGGGCTTTGTGGGAGAATCAAGAGATGCTGTCCTGGTCGGCCATGCTCGTGCTCCTGATTCTGCCGTATTGGGCGGAATGGCGCCTGCAATCTAAATCCGAGTTTGGCCGTGACTGACGCTCAGCAAGTCCTGCCCGCGCATCTGGGGGTGGCCGCGACCCGCTATGGCCCGATGATCTTTCCACGCGGCGACGTCTGGGTGGGGCGGTCGCTGGCCCTCTATGGCGAGTATTCCGAAGGCGAGACCGCTCTGTTTCATCAGATTCTGCGTCCCGGCGATACGGTGGTGGAAGCCGGCGCCAATATCGGGGCGCTGACCATTCCCCTGGGGCGTCTGGTGGGCTCGACCGGGCGGGTTCTGGCCTTCGAAGCCCAGCGCAGCATCCACAGCGTGCTGACCGCCAATATCCTGCTCAACGGGCTGGAGCATGTCTGGGCCGAGCGCGTGGCCGTGGGCGACCGGGCCGGGAGCATCACGGTTCCCCGGCTGGCATTGTCGGCGGTCGGAAATTTCGGCGGTGTTTCCGTGGGGAGCGAGACGGGCGATGAATGTCCGATGCGGACCCTGGATTCCTATGCTCTGGATCATCTGAAACTGATCAAGATCGACGTGGAGGGGGCGGAATCAGAGGTCATCGACGGTGCCGCCGAGACCATCCGCCGCCTGCGCCCCATCCTCTACGCCGAGAACGACCGCCGGGAAAAGTCTCCTGGCCTGATCTCGCGCATCATGGATCTGGGCTATCGCCTGTGGTGGCACGTGGTGCCGCTCTACTCCGCGGCCAATTACCGGGGGGATTCCAACAACGTGTTCGGCAACGTGGCGTCCTTCAACATGATCTGCATCCCGCGTGAGAATGGATCGAGCGTGGGAGACAGCGTCGAGATTCTCAGTCCCGACGCCACCTATCCCCGGTGAGTCACTCCAGCGGCAAGGCTATGCGGAGGCCGACATTGCCGTTATGGTTGATTTGCTTGAGCGAGGCCTTGGCGAATGAAGTGGCGCCTTGGGCGCCACTGGCGATGTTGAGGTAGGATCCGCCGCGGATGATGCGGTAGCAGCCTTCCTCCCATTCATCCTGGAACTTCTTTTCCACATTTTTGGTGAAACTGGCGCCATAGCAATCGCCGGTCCATTCCCAGACATTGCCGATCATGTCGGATACGCCGAAGGCGTTGGCCTTCAGCTGGCCGACCGGGTGGGTCTTGTCTCCGCTATTGGCCATGTACCAAGCGTGGGCGGCCAATTGCTTGGGATCTTCGCCGAAGGGATAGGTGGCGTCGCTACCGGCCCGCGCGGCCAATTCCCATTCGGCATCGGTGGGCAGACGGTAGGGTTTGCCGGTCTTTTCCTTCAGGCGCTTGGCGTATTCCCGCGCCTCTCGCCAGGTGACGTGCTCCACCGGATTGGTGGCGCCCTTGGTCAGGCTGGGATTGCTGCCCATCAGGGCCTCCCATTCGGCCTGGGTAACCTCGAATCGGCCGATGGCATAGGGCTTGGCGATGGTGACCGATGGCCGCTTTGCTGCATCCTCGGGATCCTCGAAATCCTTGGGATTGCCGATCTTGACCGTCCCGGGGGCGATAACCACCATTTCCGGGCATTTGTCGCAATCCTTGAAGGTCTTGCCCGGGGTGGGGGAGGGCTCGGCCAGTACCGGGGTGCTCATCCCCAGGAGCACAGCCCCCAGGAGCGTCAGTCGGCGGAGGGATTGTCTCGTCATCATCGCTTTGATCTCTCCCGGCTGATGAAATCGCAGGCCTTCAACACGGCTTGGATTGTGATAATGACATAAATTACGGCAAAACAAGGCCGGCGGCCATTGACTTTGGTTAACTACATGAATGCCTCGTTCAATGTAGGCGCGGAATCGACTTTCGCAAGCCGGGCTCTGCATCGGAGAGCCTACTTGGCCAGCAGGCGGGCGGCTTCGGGGGCAGTGTAGGTGAGGATGGCATCGGCGCCGGCGCGCTTGAAGGCCAGCAGGCTTTCCAGCATGACCTTGTCCCAATCCAGCCAGCCGTTCAGCGCCGCCGCCTTCATCATGGCGTACTCGCCCGACACCTGATAGGCCAGGGTGGGGACGGCGAAGGCCTCCTTGACCCGCCGGACGATGTCCAGATAGGGCATGCCGGGTTTGACCATGACCATGTCGGCGCCTTCGGACAGATCCATGGCGACCTCGCGCAGCGCCTCGTCGGTGTTGGCCGGGTCCATCTGGTAGGTCTTCTTGTCGCCGCCTTTCAGCGCCGATTTGGAGCCCACCGCGTCGCGGAAGGGACCATAGAAGGCCGAGGCGTATTTGGCGGCATAAGAGAGCAGGCGGACGTGATCCAGTCCGGCTCCATCCAGGGTCTGGCGGATGGCGCGGATACGCCCGTCCATCATGTCCGACGGCGCCACCACGTCGCAGCCGGACTCGGCCTGGACCAGGGCCTGACGGCACAGCACGTCCAGGGTGGCGTCGTTGACCACGTAATCCTCGCGCACCAGGCCGTCATGGCCGTCGCTGTTGTAGGGGTCGAGCGCCACGTCGCAGATAATCCCCAACCGGGGCACCGCCTTCTTGATAGCACGGACGGCGCGGCAGACCAGATTGTCGGGATTGGTGGCCTCGGCGGCGTCGGGGGTCTTCAGCGCCGATTCCACCGAGGGGAAGACGGCGATGGCGGGAATGCCCAGATCGGCGGCGCGGCGCGCTTCCTCGGTCAGCAGGTCGATGGACAGGCGGAAAGTGCCGGGCATCGAGCCGATTTCCTGGCGCACGCCACTGCCTTCGACCACGAATACCGGCCAGATCAGGTCATCGACGGTCAGGCGGTTCTCGGACACCAGCCGGCGCGACCATTCGTCGCGGCGGTTGCGGCGCATGCGGGTCAAGGGGAACTCGGCATGGGGCAGAAAGCTGGGCAAGATCCGGGGCTCCAGGTAATTGGCCTTCGGAGATCGCATGGAGTGCGCTCCGCCGCCAGTGAACAATCGTCCATCTAAAACCGAAGGGCCGGCCCTTTTCAAGGCCGGCCCTGTTTTGGCGCCGAATTGGATCAGGCCTGTTCGAGGGCCTGGGTCAGGTCGGCGAGGATATCGTCCACATGCTCGATGCCCACCGACAGGCGGACATAGCCCGGCGTCACTCCCGAGGCCAGCTGGTCATCGGCCGACAATTGCGAGTGGGTCGTGCTGGCCGGGTGGATGGCCAGGGATCGGGCATCGCCGATATTGGCCACGTGATAGAACATCTTCAACGAGTCGATGAAACGCCGGCCGGAATCGGCGCCGCCCTTGAGCTCGAACCCCACCAGCCCGCCATAGCCACCTTTGAGCGCCGCATCGGCACGGCGTCGGGTTTCTCCCGCTTGCTGGCTGGGATGGGTGACGAAGGCCACCTTGTGGTGCTTGGCCAGGAAGTCGGCAACGGCTTGGGCGTTGCGGTTATGCTCGCGCATGCGGAGCGGCAGGGTCTCCAATCCCTGCAGCGCCTGGAAGGCGTTGAAGGGGCTGATGGCGGCGCCGATATCGCGCAGCAGGGTGACGCGGGCGCGGATGATGTAGGCGATGGGGCCCAGCGGCTTGACCGCCTGGGTCCACACCGCGCCGTGATAGGAGGGGTCGGGCTGGTTCAGCAGCGGGAAGCGCTTGGCGTGCTTCTCCCAATCGAACTTGCCGCTATCGACGATGGCGCCGCCGATGGACGTGCCGTGGCCGCCCAGATACTTGGTGGTGGAATAGACGATGATATGGGCGCCCAGGGCCAGCGGCTTGGCGATGATGGGGGCGGCGGTATTGTCGATGATCAGCGGCACGCCGATCTTATCGGCCAGCTTGGCGACCTCGGCGATGGGGAACACCTGCAGCTTGGGATTGGGCAGGGTCTCGGCGTACCAGGCTCGCGTCCTGTCGTCGGTGGCGCGCACGAAGGCTTCCGGGTCGGTGGGATCGACGAAGCGGGCCTCGATCCCCAATTGCTTGAAGGTATTGGCGAACAGGTTCCAGGTACCACCATACAGATCGGTTGAGGTGACGAAGTTGTCACCGGCCTGGGCAACGTTCAGAATGGCGAAAGTGCTGGCGGCTTGGCCCGAGGACAGGGCCAGGGCGGCGACACCACCCTCCAGCGCGGCCAGGCGCTGTTCCAGCACGTCGGTGGTCGGATTCATGATGCGAGTATAGATATTGCCCAGTTCCTTGAGCGCGAAGAGATTTCCGGCATGCTCGGTATCGCGGAACTGATAGGACGTGGTCTGATAGATGGGTACCGCGACAGCGCCGGTGGCGGGATCGGCGCGATAGCCGGCATGGAGAACGATCGTCTCGGGATTGGCGCTGGTCACGGTCATGGGCGTCGGGATCCTTTTTGGGCCACTTGCGAAGGCGGCGATTGTATTCAGTGCGACCCGGCAAGGGTCGATAAGGACGTGTCGTTTGGCAATGAAAAAAATTCACATGATCTCTGTGTGTTGTCAATTCAAAAATCTATCTAACAGATAGACTAAAGGTGCGGCATGGAATCGGATACGCTGATCACCACTCAAGGGGGGCTGGGGCATATCGTTCTCAACCGCCCGAACGTTCTGAACGCCCTCTCGGCTGATCAATACGTGGTCCTGACCCGGACTTTGTCGTGCTGGGAAACGGATCCGGCCGTCTCCATCATCGTGATCGAGGGAGCGGGCGACCGCGCCTTTTGCGCCGGCGGCGATATCCGAATGGTTTGGAACGCCGCCAGACGCGACGACCACGCCTTCAATCGCGAGGTCTTTCGCAACGAGTACCGGCTCAATCGGCGGATCTACCATTACCCCAAGCCCTACGTTTCCCTCCTTGACGGTATCGTCATGGGAGGCGGGGCGGGCCTGTCCATCAATGGCCGCTATCGTGTCGTCACCGAATTCACCCGTTTCGCCATGCCCGAGACCGGAATCGGCTTCTTCCCCGATGTGGGAGCGACCCATTTCCTGGGAGCTTGCCCCGGCAATGTGGGGCTCTATCTCGGGTTGACCGGCCACCAGATCGGCCCGGCGGACTGCCTGTGGGCCGGCATCGCCACTCATTTCGTTCGGCGCGAGAACCTGGGGCACCTGCGTGATGCCATTGCCGGAGCGGCGGCGTCGGCCGATTCCGATGGGGCGCTGGCCGGAATCCTGTCCCATTGGCATCGTGAGCCGGAGGAGGGGCCGCTATCCCGTCGGGCCGAGACCATCGAGCGCTGCTTCGCGCCCCGCCGGCTGGCAGATATGGTCGAGGCCTTGCGGGTCGAGGACAGTCAATGGGCGCAAGACACGGTTTACGATCTGTCGGCACGCTCACCCTTCAGTCTGGCCGTCGCCACCCGGCAATTGCGCGAGGGACGGAGTCTGACCTTTGACGAGGCCATCGCCCGCGAATATCGGGTGGCGTGCCGGTTGCTGCTCGGTCATGATTTCATGGAAGGCATCCGGGCCCAGGTGGTAGACAAGGATCGCTGCCCCAACTGGTCGCCGGCGACCCTGGCCGAGGTCGAGGAGGGGGCGGTGGCCGCCTGTTTCGCCTCCTTGGGTGAAGACGAGCTGCCGTTACCTTAGAGAGTGGATGGGAAAATGGCGGTCAACGGGGCCGAAGTGCTGTTCGAATTTCACCGTGTGGGCAACACGGTTAAGGTGACGGCCTTCCATGTGCCGACCTTGACCGAGGTTTCGGTGGTCGGAGCCGCCAATGCCGGCGAAATGCAATTGAAGCTCCTGGGCCTGCGTCGCCTCGAATACGTCCTGGCGAAGAAGCAGGCGGGCGGTTAGCCCTATCTCGGGTAGACGTGGACCTCGACCCGGCGGTTGATGGCCTGGTTCTCGGGATAGGCCTTGCCGGTATCGCTGCGGTTGGGCACGCGCGGCGCATTCTCGGCCATGGCGGCGATCTTCATGCGAGAGGTGGCGATTCCCAATTCCTGAAACAGCTTGAGGGTGGACAGGGCGCGGGCCGCCGACAGATCCCAATTGCTGGGATATTGGGGCGTCTTGATCTGGGTATCGTCGGTGTGGCCCTGGATTTCCACCTGATAGTTCAAGAAGCGCTTCTGATTCAAGGTACCGGTAATATCCTTCATCAACGGCAGAATTTCCGGGCGGATTTCGGCCGAGCCCGGCTTGAACATGGTGCCGCTGGCCAGATTGAGGACGATGCCCTTATCGTCCTTGCCCACATCCACCGAATCATCGACACCGGCACCGGCGACCTGTCCCAGCAATTCGGTCTTCATGTCCTGCAGCGGCTTGGTGACTTCGCGGTTGCCGATGTCCTTGGCCATGCCGGTCTGGACCTGCTCGTACTTGTTCTTATCGATCTTGGACATGGAGACCAGGATGATGAAGAACGCCATCAGCAGGGTGATCATATCGGCGTAGGAGAGCAGCCAGTCCTCAGCCGCTTCCTTGTTTTCCTTATGGAATTTGCTCATGGACCGGGCCCCTTCCTACTTCTTCGGCGCCTTATCGATGTCGAAGTGGATGGCGGGATCAAGGTAGGAGTTCATGGCGTCCTGAATGAAGCGGGGCGAGCGGCGTTCGGCCAGCAGCACCAGGCCCTCGGCCACCAGCATATTGCGAAAGCGGATGATGGATTCGCGCTGATGGGCCTTTTCCGCCGCCGGCATCAGCACCAAGCGGGCGAACAGCACGCCGTAAAGGGTGCCCAGCAGACCCACGGCCATGCCCGGACCGAGCTTGGAGGGGTCGTCGCCCATGTTGTCGAGCATGATGACCAGACCGACCAGGGTCGCCATCATGCCGAAAGCCGGGGCGTTGCTGGCCATGTATTTGAGAATCTCCACCGGGACGGTATGGCGCTGGAAAGTCGTTTCCACCTGATTTTCCAACATCTGGCGGACTTCGGCGCCGGTATAGCCCGAGACCACGAGACCAACGCCGTAGGCCAGGAAGGCGTCCTGGCTTTTCAGGCTCTTGGAATCGCTTTCCAGG
>JACQAD010000095.1 GCA_016195125.1 Magnetospirillum sp. | reverse complement strand
TCGCCGTGGTCGCCAACGAGGTCAAGAACGTCTCCGACAACATCAACGCCATCACCCAATCCCTGGAAGGCGAATTGTCGTCCAGCATCGAGGATCTGATGCAATTGGGCCAGGTGATGGTCAAGCAATTGCGCGGCTCGCGCCTGGCCGATCTGGCCTTGAACATGATCGAGATCATCGACCGCAATCTCTATGAGCGTTCGTGCGATGTGCGCTGGTGGGCGACGGATTCCGCCGTGGTGGATTGCCTGGCCCAGGGCAGCGCCGAATCCGCCAATTTCGCCTGCAAACGTCTGGGGGTGATTCTGGATTCCTACACGGTCTATCTCGACCTGTGGATCGCCGATGCCGAGGGCCGCGTGGTGGCCAATGGACGGCCGGATCGCTATGGCCGGGCCATCGGCACCAATGTGGCGCGCGAATCCTGGTTCCGCGACGCCCTGGCCAGCCGGGACGGGGGCGAATACGCCGTGGCCGACATTTCCACCAACGCCGCCCTGGGCGATTCCCAGGTGGCCACCTACAGCGCCGCCATCCGCGAGGGCGGCGAGAGCGATGGCCGGGTGCTGGGGGTGCTGGGCATCTTCTTCGACTGGCAGGCCCAGGCCGAGACCGTGGTCAAGGGCGTGCGCCTGCGCGAGGAGGAAAAGTCCACCACCCGCTGCCTGCTGCTGGATCAGGATTTCAGGATCATCGCCGCGTCCGATGGCAAGGGCGTGTTGACCGAGCGCCTTGTCCTGGATATCCGCCAGGGCGGCGTCGGTTCCTATCTGGACGATAACGGCATGGTGATCGGCTATGCCCTGACTCCGGGCTACGAGACCTATGAGGGGCTGGGGTGGTACGGCGCCATCGTCCATCCGCCGAGCGCGACCGCTTCCACCACTCACTGAGTCACTGGGGCCGGCGCACTCACTGGGGCCGGCGATTGAGTCCGATGGATTCCACCAGGATGCGCAGCTCCTGGCGGGCGGCCACGTGGCTCATGTTGAACTCGAACCCCATGATCTTCTTCTTGAGGTCCAACAGGGTCAGCCCCTCCAGGAACATGGAGCGGTAGATCACCCGCTCGCCCAGGCCGGGGATGACCCGAAAGCCGACCCGTTTGGACAGCTCGGCCAGCAGCTTTTCCATGTCGCGCTTGTTGCGGGCATCCAGGTTGGACAGGCGGTTCCTCAGCACGATCCAGTCGACGACCGCCTTTTCGCCGCGCATGGCGCGGGCCTTCTTGGTCTCCCACACCATCTCGGCGTAGTGGCTGGGGCGCTGGATCTTCATGCTGCCGGGCTCGACCAGGGCCAGCACGTCCAGATCCACCAGGGAATCATTGAGCGGCGTCACCAGGGTATCGGCGAAGGAATGGCCGAGGCGCGACATGGGGTGGTCGCTGCCGGGGGTGTCGATCACCACCACGTCGTGGCGGGCCGCCAGACCGGCGAAGACCTCGTTCAGCCGGGCGCAATCGGCGGCGGCATCGCCGGTGGGCGGAATCGCCACATGCTCGGGGATCGGCAGGCCCAGCTCGGCCAGATCCTTGCGGCTCTTGCGGTTGCCCATATAGCGGGTGAGTGTCGCCTGACGGGCGTCGATGTCGATGCTGCCCACCGACAAGCCCTGGTCCAGCAGGCTGACGATCAGGTGCATGGACACCGTCGACTTGCCGGTGCCTCCCTTCTCGTTGCCGACGACGATGACGTGGGCGCGCTTGGTCATTTCTTTATCCAGATCTTGCTGTCGTGGAAGATCGCCCCGCCGGCCGGAAGGGCGGGCTCGGCGCTGGTCAGATGGTTGATACCCCGGCCACCGTCAAAGCACTCGTCCGGCCAGATGCCTTCCACCGCCACCACCCCTCGGGCGATGCCGATGGTGGGGGTGACGTGGACGCTGACCTCGCCACGGGCATTGCCCAGACGGACAAGATCGCCCTCGGCCAGCCCCAGGGCGGTGCAATCCCCGGTATGGATCAGGGCGGTGGGGCGGCGGGCCTGGGCGCGCGAGGTCGGCGTCTCGGTGAAGGTGGTGTTGAGGAAATGCCGCGACGGCGGCGTGATCAGACGGAAGGGATGCTCGGAATCGGCTTCCTCGGTCACCGCCAGATGGTCCGGCAATTCGGGCAGTCCGTCCCGATCCCATTGGGGGGCGAAGCGGAAGCGTCCGTCCTGATGGCCGAAGCCCGACAGGAAATGGGAATCCTCGAAGGCCTTGGCGCAGTCCAGCCAGCCCAGGGCATGTAATTCCTCGACGCCGGGCAGGTCGGACGCCGTCAGCACCTGCTCGATCATCTCGGTCTCGTCCATCTCGAAGCCGGGATGGAGCGCGCCCAGGCGGGCGGCCAGTTCGCAGATGACCTGATGGTTGCTCAAGGATTGTCCCACCGGCTCGATCACCGGCTTGGCCACCTGCAGAAAGGTGTGTCCGTAGCTGGTGTAGAGGTCGGAATGTTCCATGGAGGTGGTGGCGGGCAGAACGATGTCGGCGTAGCGGGCCGTCGCGGTCATCACCTGTTCATGCACGGCCAGGAACAGGTCGTCGCGGGCCAGTCCCCGGCGGACCAGGGTGCTGTCGGGAGCCACGGTGGCGGGATTGGAATTCTGCACCAGCATGGCGGTGACCGGCGGGCCGCCGGCCAGATCCTTGGGATCTCCGGTCAGCACCGGCCCGATGCGGCTCATGTCCAGTACCCGGACATTGGGGGCCGGAACGTCGAGGCCGTCGAGAAGGGTGCGGTGCAGGTCGAACAGGCCGCCGGTGCTTTGGACGGCGCCGCCGCCTTTGTGCTTCCAGGCCCCGGTCACCGCCGGCAGGCAGGACACCGCGTGCAGGTTGACCGAACCGTTGCGCGAGCGGGAAAAGCCATAGCCCGAGCGCAGGAACGAGCGCTTGGTGCCGCCGTAAAGCCGGGCGAAAGCCTCGATCTCTTCCACCTGCAGGCCGGTGAGGACGGCGGCCCATCGCGGGTCGCGGCTTTGCAGATGGGCTTCCAGACGCTCGGGGCAATCGGAGTAGCGCGCCAGATAGTCGCGGTCGGCCCAGCCGTCCCGGAACAGCACATGCATGACGGCGCAGGCCAGGGCGCCGTCGGTGCCGGGGCGCAGCATCAGGTGCTGGTCGGCCTTGTCGGCGGTCTGGGTGCGGTAGGGATCGACCACCACCAGCTTGGCGCCGCGCTGCTTGCGGGCCTGGGCGATCAGCCCCATCAGATGAACCTGGGTGGCGGCGGGATTGGCGCCCCAGATGACGATCAGGTCGCTGTCGACCATCTCGCGCGGGTCGATGCCCCATTTGGCGCCGGTGCCGGCGCTCCAGCCGGCGCTGGCGGCGGCCGAGCAGATGGTCTTGGCCTGATTGCTGTAGCCCATGATCCGGCGCAGGCGGTTGATTCCAGATTGCTGCACATGGCCCATGGTGCCGGCATAGAAATAGGGCCAGACGCTTTCCGGGCCGAAGCGGGCTGCGGCCTCCTTGAAGCGGGCGGCGATCTCATCCAGGGCGTCATCCCACGAGACGGGAACGAAGCGCCCCTCGCCCTTGGCGCCGACCCGCTTCAGGGGGGTGGTGAGGCGTTCGGGGTGGTGGACCCGTTCGGCATAGCGGGCGACCTTGGCGCAGATCACGCCGTCGGTATAGGGCATGGCGGCGCCGCACTCGACCGATGCGGCCGGGTTCGGGACGCTCGACCACCAGCGGGCAGGCGCTGGGGCAGTCGTGGGGACAGACGGAAGCGGCGGTCAAGCTGGTCACGGTGCGGCGGCTCCGGCGATGCTGCAACGCGGTGGAGTCTAGCGGGGCGGCCCGAGGGGTGCAATGACCATGCGGCTTCCGCCCCCCAGGCTTGAATGCTATGCTCCGCGACATCTAGAGGCTGAACGCCCGGAGAAGAACAAGGTGTTGACCGAAGCCGCCGCCGAGCGGGTCGATTGCGTGGTGATCGGAGCCGGGGTGGTGGGGCTGGCGGTGGCGCGCGCCCTGGCCCTGGCCGGGCGCGAGGTCATCGTGCTGGAGGCCGAATCCGCCATGGGCGCGGGCATCTCGTCGCGCAATTCCGAGGTCATCCATGCCGGCATGTACTAC
>JACQAD010000094.1 GCA_016195125.1 Magnetospirillum sp. | reverse complement strand
CACCAGATCTTCCAGGTGCTCCTTGTACTCGACCACCTCGGCGCGGGCGTGGTCGGCATCCTCGGCCAGACTGATGGCGGCGATCCGCTCGCGGCTGGCCTCTACGGCGTGGGAGCGGATGGATATTTCCGCCTGCCTCGCCTTCCACTGCTCCACCGCGAACGACCCCACCAGCTTGGCGAAGCGCGCCAGGAAGCCCAGGATGGAGGGCAACCGCGCCTCATCCATCACCGGGGCTTCCCGCACCGCCATCAGGTAGTCGCCGCGCTCAAAACCCAACTCGTCGGCCTGGGCGATGAAGAAGCTCTCGTCGATATCGCCGGTGTGGAACTGGCCGATGAACACATTGGCGATGTGATGGCCGGCGACGATGATGGGGGAGGCGCAATCGGTCATGCCGTTCTTGCACCGGTACATGGCGTAGTCCTTGCCCTCGCTAAGATTGAGGGACAGGCCGGTATCGCTCTCGATGCACTTGGCGCAGCTCTTCTCGTTGACCCGGTGGAAGTCGGTGCAAACCCGCTGCCAGCGCGACGAGGCCAGGATATTGGCGTCGGGATCGATGATGGCGGCGGCGATCCCCACCGCCTCGCAGAAGTTGGAGAACAGCTCCTGCAACTCGTTCTCGCGCAGAAGCTCGATAAAGGCGCCGCGCACCGCCTGGGCATCGAGTGCGGCCGGAGCAACGACGTCCACAGCGGTCCCGGCCATCTCGTCGGCCTGCTCCGGTGACTGGAACGGCGTGCCCTGCCCCAGCAGACCCGACAGCGCGTTGACCTGACGCTTCAGATCGACGATACGGCCCTCACGACCCTGGGCCAGGCGGTTGAAGCGCTCGATCTCCTCCACCTTCTTGCGATCGGAGACATCGACGAAAGTCCCCACCAATCCGCCGGGGGCGCCGTCCGCCTTACGAAAGCCCGACACATAGTACAAAGTGTCGTGCACCTTGCCGTCGGCGAAGGGAATCGGCACTTCCTTTTCCACCGATGTGGCGGTGGCGATAACGGCTTCGTCCTCGGCCTGATAGATGATCCGATCGGCCTCGGGAAGGTAATCCAGCTCCAGGACGTTCTTGCCGATCAACTCTTGGCGCCGCACCCCGAAGGTCTGCTCATAGGCACGATTGAAACCCAGGAAGCGGGCGTCTGGCCCCTTGTAGAACAGCGGATAGGGAATGGTGTCCACCAGGGCTTCCTGGAAGGCCGCCTGATCGCGAATGGCGTTCTCCGCCTGTTTGCGCTCGGTGATATCCAGCAGCCAAGCCAATACGCCGGTCTCGCCGTCATAGGGAAGCGGCATATAGGTCACCAGCATGTCGAGCGGCGTCTTATCGACGCTCCACATCTGGACTTCATGATTGGCGACGATGCCGTCCCGCTTCATCTTGGCCAGCAGGGCGTCGCGATCCTCCTGGTGGACATAAACATCCGGAGCCTTGTCCCCCACATGGAAGCCGAACTTCTGGTTCACGATGGGATTGGCGAAGCGAATCACCCCATTGGTGGTGATGGCGATGCTGATGGGACTCTTGTCGAGGATGGCCTGCAGCCGTTCGCGCTCGACGGCCAGCGCTTCGGCGGCCTCCTTCTCCTTGGTGACGTCCTGATACGCACCATACATGTAACGGATCGTCCCCGCGTCATCGCGTACGAGCTTACCGGCCGCATGGATCCAGACGATCCGCCCGTCGCTGGGACGCTTATAGGCGTAGACGGAATCATAATGGTCGTAGCGCCCCTCCACCGCGCCGAGATAGCGTTCCTCGGTCAGCCTGGCCGTCTCGGGATTGGCCTCGACCAAGCGATTGAACCACTCATTGGCGAGATGGTAGCGGCCGTCGGGCTTGATCTCCTCGCCCAGGATATTGGCGGCCCGCTCGGATTGGTAATAATATTCCGGGTCGCTGTAATCCACCTGCCAGAAGCCGCTTCCGGTGAGGTCAAGGGCGATATCGGCCTGGAAATTGGCTCGATTCAGCCGCTCCTCGGCCGCTTTTCTCTCGGTGATGTCGCGGAACGACACCACCGTTCCCACCACATTTCCGTCCTTCATGACCGGGGTCGTCGTATATTCCACCGGGAAGCTGGTCCCGTCCTTGCGCCACAGCACCTCGTCGTCCACCGTGCGCGGCTGTCCGTCGCAACTGGTGTGATACATGGGGCATTTTTCGCGCGGGAACGCCGTGCCGTCGGGATAGGCCTGATGCACGGTGGGATGCATCAGCTGCCCCACGAGCTCATCGAGTTCGTAACCCAGCATGCGGGCCCCGGCGGGATTGATGAAGCTCATCTTGCCATCGATGCCAAGTCCGGCGATGCCTTCGTTGATGGAACCCAAGATAAGGCGCGAGCGCTCTTCCGCCTCGTATAGCGCGATGTCCGCCAGCTTGCGTTCCGTGATGTCGCGCGCCACCCCGATCAGCCCCATCAGAGCGCCGTCAGGGCCGCTGAGCGGAACCTTGGTGGTCTCCAAATGGGCATGGCGGCCGTCGGGATAGTCGACCTCTTCTTCATTGGTGTGGCGTTGACCATCGCGGGCGATCTGAATATCGCGATCACGGAAGTACTCGGCCACCCCCTGCGGGAATATATCGAAGTCGGTCTTGCCGATGATCTCGTCCGAGGGCTTGCCCACCAGGCTGGCGAAAGCCTGATTGCTCACCAGATAGACGCCCAACATATCTTTCACGTAGATCATGTCGGGGATGGAATCGATCAAGGAGCGCAGCAGCGAGCGTTCGCGGCCCAAATCTTCCGCCTGCTCCTCCACCAGTCGGCCTTGTTCAGCTAATTGCTCGTTGATGGTCTCCAACTCGAGCTTGCGGGCATTGATCTGGCGTTCCGATGCCGCCAGTGTCGCCGCCTGAATCTGGGTTTCCGCCAGCAATTGCTGAGTCTTGACCGTGCGTTCGATGATTTCGATGCTCATGGCCAAAAGGGGCATGGCGCCGTCGAGCAGCGCCTGTTCGGCAGGACCGAGCGCCTTCATGGTGGCCAGTTCCACCACCGCCAGCAGCCGCTCGCCCCGCATCACCGGCAATACGGTGATGGCCTTCGGAATCATCTCGGCGGTGCCGGTCTCGATGCGAATGTAATCATCGGGCGGCTGGGTGATGATGATGGCGGTGCGTTCCAGAGCGCACTGGCCCACCAGCCCTTCTCCGATGGCGAAGCCTTGTTCCAGGCACTTGCGCTCGCGGTGCGCATAGCTTCCCAACAGAGCCAGCCGATCGCCCGTTTCGTTCATCAGATAAAAGGCGCCGTGTCCCACCTTCAGCAGCGGCGCCACTTTCGACAAGAACCGCCGCGCCAGTTCCACCTGGGACCGAGGTTCCTGCAATTCCCCCGATATATCGGCGAGATGGGTCTTGATCCAGCGCTGGGATTCCATCTGCCGGGCTTCGTCGCGCAGCACTTCGATGGAACGGGCCAGTTCACCGATCTCGTTGGGGAAATCGGTATGGGGGACGGGCAGATCACGCTCTCCGGCGGCCAGCTTCTCCACCACCTCCCGCACCCGCCCGGCGGGGCGGCGGATGGACAGGCTGATCAGCATGGCGCACAGCACGCCCAGACCAAGGCATCCAAAGATCAGAACGAAGGTCAGGCGCAGTCCTTGTTCGTAATTGGCCTGCGCCAGCCGCGCGGTGTCATGCGCGCTCCGTTCCTTGACCTGGACCACCGCTTCCAGCGCGTCGTCGGCGGCTGCGGCGGCAATCTGGAAATCCGACGTCGCCACATAGGCCGCCGCCTCGGCCGGACTTTTGGTCAGCAGAGCCTGGGCCTGATCCAGATTAGCCTTATAGATCCTGAAATTATCCACGAACTTGGCCAGGTTTCGCTTGTTCTCCTCGCGGGTAATGGTCTTGCGGGAGTTTTCGATCTCCCTGCGCAGATCGGCCTCGGCATCGCCCAGCTGCCTGAGCGCCCGCTCCCGCTCCGCCGTCTCACGGGCCAGGATGGCCTGACGCAGGGCCCGGCCCATCTTGGCCAGATCGATGCGAGCATCCTTGATGTCCGAGATACCCTGGAGGTCAATGGTGTAAAGCCGCTGGATCTCGTCGTTCTGCACCTTCTGGGCATGCAGGCTGAAGACGCCGAGGCCTACCGCCAGCAGCAGGATCGTCGTGAAGCCGAGAATCAGCTTGGTCGACAGCCGCAGGCGTTCCAACGACCTTGGAAGTGACATCATGACAGAGCCTCGTGTCGGCGCAGGATTTCAAGATTGAGCGCCAGCAGCGCGGCCAATTCAATGAATTGCTCTTGGGCATTGTGGTCCGGGGGGACGATAACCGAGATCTCGACCACGCCGAGCACCACGTCATCCAGCAACAGTGGAGCCATCATCACCGCCGCCGGTCGGGTGTGGCCCAGGCCGGAGCGGATGATCCAGGAATGGTGGTCGGTGGTATCCAGCACCCTGGGCTGGCGGTCGAGAATGCATTGGCCCAGCAATCCCTCACCCGCCCCCAAATCCCGAGGGACTTCTTCGGAGCAAGCATAGGAGGCGGCAAGACGCATGGTCGTCGCCGTGACGGACGGAAGAACGTAGATCATGCCCTGCAAGGCGCCCAGGATACGGTGGGCCTCGGCCAGGAAGGTCGCGGCCAGCTCGTTGGGCGATTTGGTGCGCTGGAATCGCAAAGCGGCCTCGGCCCGCTGGGACTTGCGTTCGGCGCTGGCGGCCTGGGCTTGGGCATACGCCTCGATTCGCTGGGTGGCGAGGATTTGGGCGTGATGGCCGCGCAGAAGCTTGAGCCCCAGCATGGCCAGAAGCAGCAGGATCGCCGACACCGTCAGCCCGCCCCAAACCTGCTCGGTCCCCGAGATGGAGCGCGACATGTCCTCCATCAGCAACAAGGTCCAGTCGCCGAAGGGGTCGTTCCACCGCACCTGGGCCGAGGCCAGGGCAAAGCGCCGTCCCTCGAAGATCTGCCGTCCCCTTTCGGCGGCAAAGGGCAGGAGCGAGGGCTCGTTCTTCTCGAACATATTGCCGAATTGCTTGAGGTCGCGAATTGCCCTCAGCCGCTCCGGGGTCGGCGCGCCGGCCAGAAAGCCCACCCATTCGGCCCGGCTGCCGGCGAACACCACCCCCTGGGGCGACAGCAGCAGGGCGATATCCGCCTTGTCCTTCAAAAGGGCATCGACCCGGGCCAGCCCGGTGCGGGCGACCACGGCGCCGACGACGCCACCCTCCTTGGAGGAATTGGCGAAAACCGGGGTGGAAAAGTAGAGCGCTCGGTCGCCTCGCGCCAGACTGACGGCGGCATAAACATTGTCCAGCCCCTTGATCGCCATCTGATAATAGGGCCGAAAGCGGACGTTGAGGCCGGTGGAGGGTTTGCCGCTGATGTCCCAGGAAGAGGTCAGCACCCCGTCCTTGCCGATGACGAACACGCCATCCGCCCCATGGGACCGGGCAACCGCCTCCAACAGAGTGCTGATCCGCTTTCCGTTGGGAGGAACAATGCCCAGGGCGTCCTGCTTGATCTCCTCGTCGATCACGCCCAGCAGGGCCAGCGAGCCCATGACATTCCCGTTCAAGGTCTGTGACATGAGATCGACGCCACGCCGTTCCGCCTCGGTGGTCAGCAGCGATAGCCGTTCGACCTCCTGGATATCGCGGATCAGTTGGCCGACTGCAATCCCGCCGAGAACGACCATTGCCAGCGCGATACTCCAGGCAATTCCGGCTTTTTCGGTCACGAAGGCGGCGACGCGATTCATCCAAAGGGCCTTATGCTGGTTTCGCCTGATATGACGATATGCCTGCTAATACGAAAGACTTATCATATCACCATCGTCCGTTTCTACGGACACAAGAACTGCTCCTCCAGCCCAGGGACGACTTCTGGCCGAGGGGCACAGGTAATCCCACCTGGAAATGAGGGGATTACCTACGGATACGGATTTTCACGGACACGGGGCTGAGAATCAAAAAGCCCGTAAGTCGTTGGACTTGCGGGCCAATTTTGTTGCCGGGGCAAGCAACCAGCGTTTCCTGCACTTTGATTATGCCCGCCGTCCTCTCGAGACTCTGTCCCAGATTCCCCGCAGACGGAAGGAAGGGAAATCACCATGAAGATTGTGCAGAAGGAAACCCTGCTGGATCGCCGGCTGTTGGTGGGCGAGATGGTAAGGGACAAGTGTCTGAACGATGCGGCGCGAAGAATCGGCTGGTTTCTGCTGAACCGTGTAAACCAGCAAACTGGGACGTGCTGGCCCGGATATGAACGCTTGGCAGAAGACTCCGGCCTCAGCCGCGCCACCGTCGCCCGTGCGATCAATATGCTGATCAAGTGCAGCTATTTCAGCTATCGCCAAGGCGGCGGCAAGCGACAGGCCAATTACCCCGGTGAGGAGATTGGCCGTACCAACACCTATATTCCCATTTACGAGAGCGACCAACGCCCCGCAGGAATGTTGCCGTTCCTCGATGACGATTGAGCTACCTCCAGAAGATTCCCCCCCCCAATCGTCAGACAGTTGCTCATGTAGAGCCCGCAAAAATCCAAGACGGCCACTCCATACAGCCCAACTTGTCGGTGCCGAGCGGATATCTAATCCCAAATGGACCGATGCCTGTTGAATATCTTAGGTCACATTTGCGCCCAGTGTGGCCATTCGAGGCGGCCTCGGATGATCCCGAAACTCGCAGAAACCGCCATAGGGCCTAACGCTGAATCGACATCTTCACCTCCGCGCCACGCGCACCTGATCGCCGCTTTGAAGGGAATCCGGCGGATTGTCGATGATCTCGTCCTTCACAGTCAGCCCGGCGACAACTTCGACCACTTTGCCTCTGTCACGACCGAGGGTTACTGGCCGCAGCCGAGCCTTGCCCTCTCCATCCACGTCGGCCACGCGTGGGCCACCGGCTCCCATGATCAGGGCGCTGGGTGGCAAGGTGACAAAGTCCTCGTTACCCGACAGCGGGAAGCTGGCCTGGACATAGGCCCCAGGCTTGAGCAAGCGGTCGGCATTGTCGGCCTGCACCTCCACCAGAACGGTTCCCGAAACGGGATCAACCGCCCCGGCCGAGCGGGTCACCGTGCCGTCGAAGCTGCGTCCTGGGAATTCCGGCAAGGACAGGTTGACCTCCATCCCTGGCAGGACGCGGGCAGAGTAGAGCTGGGGAATGCGGACGGAGGCCCGTATACGGCTGATGTCGGCAATGGTGAACAGCGGAAGAGCGCTGGCGGTTCCCGCCGAGACCAAAGTCCCAATCTCGGCGGAGCGACTGGTCACCACCCCATCGAACGGCGCGGTTAGGCGCGTGAAGCCGGCCAGGGTCCGTAAACGGCCTACATTCGCCTGGGCGGCGTTGGCCATCGCTGACTTTGCCGCCAGATCAGCCTGCTTCTCGTCCGCCGCCTGTTTCGATACCACGCCCTTGTCCAACAAGGTATTCCAGCGTGTCGCAGTCGTGGCCGCCAGTCGTTCATTGGCCTTGGCGGTCTGCAGATCAGCCTGGGCAGCCGCCAGTTGCTGTTCAAGCTCTGGGGCTTCAAGCCGCACCAACACCTGCCCCTGACGAACCGTGTCGCCGATATCCACAAGCCATTCCCGCAGGTAGCCGGTGGTCCGCGCCTGGATTGGGGCGCTGTTGAGCGGTTGGAGGGTCGCCGGCAAGGTAAGCGTCCCGGCGGCAGCCAGCGGAGCGGGCTTGATCAGCGCGACAGTGGGAATCGCCTGCTCGGCGGTCCAGGCGGCCAATCGACTTTCGCTGTGGCCACGGGCGACAATCCCGGCGCCCGCCGCCGCAATGGCACCGACCGCGAGGAGGATGCCGCCCAGAGGGCCATGGGCACCATGCCGATGATCATCGCCAGTGCGGTCATCAGCACGGGCCGGAAGCGGACCTCGCCAGCTTCCAGGGCGGCCTTCACCGCATCGCCCAGTTCATTCAGGCGCTCTCGGGCGAAGCTGATCACCAGGATCGAATTGGCGGTGGCGACGCCCATGCACATGATGGCCCCGATCAATGCCGGCACCGACAGGGTCGTGTCCGAAAGGAACAGCATCCAGACGATGCCGGCCAGGGCTCCGGGCAGGGCGGTGATGATGACGAACGGGTCCAGCCAGCTTTGGAAATTGACCACGATCAGCAGATAGATCAGCACGATCGCGCCCAGCAGGCCGAAGCCGAGGCCCGAGAAGGCGGTGGTCATGGTGACATACTGGCCGCGCAGCACTGCCTTGGTGGCCTTGGGCGCCTCGGGCTGAAGCTCGAAGAGAGCCTTGTTGATGTCCTCCGCCACGGCGCCCAAGTCGCGCCCGGCGATACTGGCGAAAACGTCGATGCTCGGGCTGATGTTGTAGTGGGTGACCACGGCGGCGGTGCTGCTGCGCGTAATGGTCCCGATGCCGCCCAGGATCTGGCTGACGGTGCTCCCTGCCCCCGAGACCGGGATGTTGGCCAGATCCTCCATGGAGGCGACCATCCGTTCGGGCATCTGGGCGACGACCGGATAGGTGACGCCGTTCTGCGGGTTGAGGAAATAGACCGGCGCGGTCTGGGAGGTGCCGGCCAGGGCGGAGGCCAGGCTGTTGGTCACGTCCCGTTCGGGCAGGCCGAACTGGGCCACGCGACTGCGATCGACATTGACGCTGAGTTGGGGGTAGCTCGTCGATTGCTGGATACGGGCATCCACCACACCGGGGATGGTCATGATCCGGCGCAGGATTTTCTGGGCGTAGACCTCGCTGGCCTTGGCGTTCGGCCCCTGGATCTGGATGTCGATGGGAGCGGGGGCGCCAAAATTCAAAATCTGCGCGGTGATATCCACCGGCAGGAAGGCGAACTGGGTGCCGGGGAAGGCCCTGGGGAGTTCTTCCCTGAGCTTCCGCATATAGGTCGCGGTGGGCGCATGCCCCTCGGACAGTTGGATCAGGATGTCGCCATCCTGCGGACCTGTAGTCCCGGAGTTGTTGTAGATGGAGTTGATGATGCTGTAGGGCTGGCCGATATTGTCCACCACCGATACCAATTCACCAGCGGGAATGATCTCGCGGATCCGGCGCTCGATGCGGTCGAATTGGGCCGACGTATCTTCGATGCGGGTGCCGATGGGGGCGCGCACATGCAGCGCCATGGCCCCGGCATCCACGGAGGGAAAGAAGTTCCGTCCCAGATAGGGCAGCAGCAGCGTCGACAGCACTACCGCCAGCAGGAAGAGCGCCACCACCGCCTTGGGCCGCGACAATGCCTGTTCCAGCAGCCGGAGATACGCATCCCGAAAGCCCTTGAACCGGGTCTCGAAGCCGCGCTGAAAGAGGATCAGCGGATTGCGGGAATTGGAGGCACCGGATTCGTGGATATGGCCCGGCGCGTGGGGCTTCAGCAGGAACATAGCCATGGTCGGCACCAGGGTCCGCGACAGCAGGAAAGAGGCGACCATGGCGAAGATCACCGACAGGGCAAGGGGCACGAACAGAAAGCCGGAAACGCCGGGCAGGAAGAACATGGGCACGAAGACGATGCAGATGGACAGCAGCGACACGAAGGCCGGGGTGACGATCTGCTGGGCGCCGTCGAAGATGGCCTGAAGCACGGGCTTGCCCTGCTCCAGGTGCCAGTTGATGTTCTCGATGGTAACTGTCGCTTCGTCCACCAAGATGCCCACGGCCAGGCTCAGCCCCCCCAGGGTCATGATGTTCAGGGTGTTGCCGGTGGCCGCAAGCGCGGCGATGGCGGCCAGCACCGACAACGGAATCGACACCGCGACGATCAGGGTGGAGCGCCACGAGCCGAGGAACAGCAGGATCATCAGTGAGGTCAACGCCGCCGCGATGGCGCCTTCGTGCATGACGACCTGAACGGCGGCCTTGACGAACAGCGATTGATCACCGACCGGCACCACCTTCATGGATTCAGGCAAGAGTTGCTGGATGGCGGGTAGCGCATCCTTGACCCCCTGAACGATGGACAGGGTCGAGGTGGCGCCGATCTTCAGAATCGACATCAGTACCGAACGGCTGCCGTCCACATGGACCACGTTGGTTTGCGGCGCCGAGCCGTCCCGGACGTTGGCGACGTCACGCATATGGATGGTGGCCCCACCCACCACCTTGATCGGCAGGTTGTTCAACTCGTCGGGTGATCCGGGGGCATTGTTGAGGCGGACGGCGTACTGATAGTCGCCGATCTTGATGAACCCGGCCGGAGTGATCTGGGTCTGGGCGGCGATGGCGTCGCCGATGTCCTGGGCCGACAGGCCCTTGGCCTGCAACGCGACGGGATCGATGTCGATCTGGATCTGGCGCAGGCTGCCACCGTAGGGATAGGGCAGCGCCGCACCGGGAATGGTAACCAGCGGCGGGCGGATCTGAGTGACACCCAGATCGAACATCTGGCCCTCCGACAGCCCCTGCCCAGACAGGGCGAGTTGGAGGATCGGCACGGTGGCCGCGTTGTAATTCACCACGAAGGGCGGGGTGATGCCGGGAGGCAAGCTGCGCAGCATGGTCTGCGACACCGAGACCACCTGGGATGTGGCAGTGGGAATATCAGCGCCCGGATGAAAGAAGATCTTCACGATCCCCATGCCGGGCAGCGACTGGCTCTCGATGTGCTCGATATCGTTGACCGTACTGTTCAACGCCCGCTCGTATGGGGTGATGACGCGTCCGGCCATGTCCTCGGGGGACAACCCGTTATAGGTCCAGGCGATGGCGATGACCGGCAACCGGATATCGGGAAAAATATCCACCGGCATTCGCAGCGCCGACAGCACGCCCAGAATCAGAATGAGGATCGCCATGACGACAAACGTCAGGGGCCGGGACAGAGCGATTCGGACGATTCCGATCATTTGGCCGTTTCCTAGAAAGCCACCGGCATCGGCGGTCCATGGAAATGGGCCATTGCCTGCCATCTCCACTGGTTTAACAGGCCCGAGAGATCAGCATTAGGCAGAAAGATCAGAAAGAGCTTATGAGTTCAGCTCATCAATTCACTCGCATCCCGACGGCGCCCTGTCTGATCGACCCGCCAGAATTCATGAGGCTTGTTCATAAGCGCATGCCGTTTTCACCTTCTAATCGCAGAGATTTCCCCCTGTTAGGTTTGCATCGGTGAGCGCCGATGCTCATGACAATGCAGGAGAGAAAGATGGCGAAGGAAGTCGTAGTCATTATTGGCGCCGGAGGCATCGGCGTCGCAATCGGCCGTAGGCAAGGGATTGGCAAGACGCTGCTTCTTGCCGACTTCAATGAACAGGCCTTGGGGGCGGCAGCGGAAGAATTGCGCGGCGCCAGCTACCCGAAGCCGCCGCCACCCTTGGCAACGTCATGCAAGTCGTCAACACCGCCGGTCTGTCGCCCAACATGGCGCCGGTGGACCAGGTGCTGGAAGTCGATCTTTATGGCGCGGCCGTGGTCTTCGATGAATTCGAGAAGGTTATCGCCCAAGGTGGTGCCGGTCTGGTGATCTCCAGCATGGCAGGCCACATGATGCCGGCCCTCCCGCCGGAGCATGACAAGGCGCTGGCCTACACACCGACCGAAGAACTGCTCGATCTGCCTTTCCTGAAGGGCGACGCGGTCCCCAACACGCTGGTTGCCTATATGCTGGCGAAGCGCGCGAACCACCTTCGCGTCCAGGCCTCCGCCATGACCTGGGGAGCGAAGGGGGCACGCGTCAATTCGATCAGCCCCGGCATCATCGTGACCCCGCTTGCCCGCCATGAGCTCAACTCGGAAATCGGCGGGATTTATCGCGCCATGGTCGAGGCTTCTCCGGTCAAGCGCATGGCTCCTCCGGACGAAATCGCCATTGCCGCGTCGTTTCTTCTCAGCTCCGACGCCGGTTTCGTGACCGGCAGTGATCTGCTGATCGACGGCGGCGTCATTGCCGCCATGCGCGCCGGCAAGCTGCCGACGCCGGGCTGATACCTTGAGGGGCAATTGTTGAGCAATCGGGTGCAACCGAGACGATGGAGGACTCCATGTCGGGGCCGCACCCAATTCCTGCCATGGCTATAGCTTCTGGCTGGTGGGCCGGAACAGGATTTCGGTGACGTCCACGTCCTCGGGCTGGCTGATGGCGAACGCCACCATGCGAGCGAAGGAATCGGCGGGGATGGCGTAGCGGGCATAGAACTCCTTGATCCCACCGGCCACGTCGGCCTCGGTGATGCTGTCGGGCAATTCCGCCGCCACGGCGCCCGGCGAGACGTTGATGATGTGGCCGCTTCGCTGTGCCTTCATCTGCGGCAGCGCGGCGGCGATGCCGTACAGGACACCCTTGATGTTGACGTCGATCATCCGATCCCAATCGTCGATCTTCAGGCGTTCCAGCGGCGAATGGGGCATCAGGCCGGCATTGTTCAGCAGAACATCGACGCGACCATGCAGCCTGACCGCCCGGTCGATCAGGGCCTGGACCTGATCGGCTTGGGTCACGTCGGTCTTGATAGCCGCTTCTTCCCCAAGGGCCAATTCGGTGGCCAGGGTATAGGCGCTATGCACCCAGGACAGCTGAACAGCCGAGAATCCGAGGGATTCGCGGATTCTCGGCTGGCCGGTGACGACGATCGAGATATCCAGCACGATCATCAGATAGCTGCCCAGGATGATGGCGAGTACCGCGACGCGAGATTGGGTGGTGGTTGACGACAAACCTTCTCACCTTGGATTGATGATGATCCGATGGGAGTGTTCTACCCCTCGCAGGCCACCCCGATTAGATGGAGCAATCGGCACAGACCCATGAGATTTACTCATCAATCTTCAGGGCAATGTGTCGCCCCTTACAGCGCCGAGGTCAGGATGGTGGCTACCACGTCCCGGGTATAGATGTCCGCCACGCCGAAATAGGCGGCATTGCCCAGCACGTTCTCGATGGTGGCTGGCAAATCAGCCTCGGTGATGCCCAACTGCGACAGGTGGGTGGGCGTGCCCACCTTGGTGAACCACGCCTCCAGCGCGGCGATGCCCTCCTCGGCGGTGGCGGCGCCGAAAAGGGTCTGGGCGAAGCGCTTGAACTGGGACGGATTGCGGCCGTGATACCACTTCATCCAGGCGGGCATCACCACGGAGAGACCGGCGCCGTGCGGCACGTTGAACAGGGCCGACAGGGAATGCTCGATCATGTGGTTGGGATAGCTGAAGCCCGACGTGCCCTCGTAGATCAGGCCGTTCAGGGCCTGGGTGGAGGCCCAGGCGAATTCGGCCCGCGCGTCGTAATCAGCGGGGTCGGCCAGCAGGGTTTCGGTGGCTTCCATCACCGTGGCGACGATGGCCTCGACCATGCGCGAGTGGAATCGCGGCTGTCCCGAGGCGGTGAAATAGCCCTCGATGCAATGGGCGATGACGTCGGCGGCGGAATAGACCAGATAGTCGCGGGTCACCGTCCGCATCAGCTCGGGATTGACGATGGAGACCTTGGGGTAGCAGTGGGGTGACTGGATGGCGAACTTCTCCTTGGTCGCCTCGTTGGTGACCACGGCGCCGCAATTCATCTCACTGCCGGTCGCCGCCAGGGTCAGGATGTCAAAGATGGGAAGCGCCGCCTCGATGGTGCCCATGCCGATGAACAGATCCCAGACGTCACCGTTATACGGCACGCCCGCTGCGATGGCCTTGGCGCTGTCCAGTACCGAGCCGCCGCCGACGCTAAGAATGGCGTCCACCTTGGCGGCCCGCGCCTGGGTGATGGCATCCCGAACCTTGGAAATCAGCGGATTGCTGACGATGCCGCCGCATTCCACCCACTGGATTCCATGGCTGGCCAAGCTGTCGGCCACCGCGCCGAACAGGCCGTCACGCTTGATGCGCTCGCTGCCAAAACACAGCAGAACCTTTCTGACGCCATGCTCCGCCAGATGCTGGCCGATCAGCTTTTCCTTGTCCTTGCCGAAATCGACCTTGGTCGGGTTGAAGAATGTGAAGCTGTCCATTTCCGTATCCTTTGAAAGGGTTGATCGGGATCGTCAGGCCGCCTTGTGGACGCCCAGGCTGCACCGCACATCCAGGCCGGGGTTCATGGCCAGTTGGACGATCAGGTGGGCGACGCTCCTGCGCGACACCATTCCGGCCGGGTTCTTGAACGACTCGCCCTTCTGGGTGGTGCCGTAATCCACTTCGCCACTGTCGTTCAACCAGGCCGGGCGCAGGATGGTGTAGTCCAGGTCCGACGCCTCGATCACCTTGGCGGCGTCGCGGTAGGGATCGAGGACGCCTTGATAGCGCTGCCCCGGAACCTCGTCGTAGATGCCCATGGAACTGACGAAAATCAGCCGTTTGACGCCGGTGGCGACCATAGCCTTGACGATGGTGCGCGCCAGTTGCGCCAACGGGCCGTCCAGGTTGGCATAGACCACGTCCTGGCCCGCCATGGCGGCCTTCAGCGCCGACAAGTCCAGGACGTCACCCTCGACCACCCTCACCCGGTCCTCGTGCCCGGACAACCGGAGCCGCTGCGAATTGCGCAGGTACAAGGTGAGGTTCGCCGGAGTCTCGGTGAGGAAGAGATCGGTGGCGACACGGGCGATCTGCCCGTGCGCGCCGAGAACGAGAATGTTGGTCATGATGGCACCCTCAACGGCCAACCAGCTGCTGGAGATGGGCGGGATAGCGCTCGCCCTGCACGGTGGCCACCGACAACGCGGCTTGGATGGTGGCCAACTCCTCCTGAGTCAGCACGACCGAGGCGGCGCCTGAATTCTCCTCCAGCCGGTGCCGCTTGGTGGTGCCGGGGATGGGGATGATCCAGGGCTTTTGCGCCAGCAGCCAGGCGATGGCGATCTGGGCGCGGGTGACCTGCTTGTGCTCGGCGATCACGCCCAGGACATCGACCAGCCCCAGATTGGCCTTGCGATTGTCGGCATTGAAGCGTGGCACCACATTGCGGAAGTCCGAGGCATCGAACTGGGTCGTCTCGGTAATGGCTCCGGTCAGGAAGCCTTTGCCCAGTGGGCTGAACGGGACGAAGCCGATGCCCAGCTCCTCCAGAACCGGCAAGATCTCCTGCTCCGGCTCGCGCCACCACAGGGAGTATTCGCTTTGCAGGGCGGCGACCGGCTGGACGGCATGGGCACGGCGGATGGTGGCGACACCGGCCTCGGATAGTCCGAAATGCCCGACCTTGCCTTCACCGATCAGCCCCTTCACGGCCCCCGCCACCTCCTCGATGGGCACATCGGGATCGACGCGATGCTGGTACAAGAGGTCGATGCGGTCGGTGCGCAGCCGCTTCAGCGACGCTTCCACCACCTGGCGGATATGCTCGGGTCGGCTGTTCAGGCCGCCCTGCTTGCCGGACTCGATGTCGAAACCGAATTTGGTGGCGATTACCACCCGGTCACGGAACGGTTCCAGGGCCTCGCCCACCACCTCCTCATTGGTGAAGGGGCCGTAGACCTCGGCGGTATCGAAGAAGGTCACGCCCAACTCCACGGCGGCGCGGATCAGAGCGACGGCCTCCTTGCGGTCGGTGGCCGGGCCATAGCCGAAGTTCAGTCCCATGCAGCCAAAGCCGATGGCCGACACCTGCAACCCGCTGTTGCCCAAAACTCGTTTCTGCATTCCATCCTCCACAAGCTGCCGGAACTTAGGTTCGGCGGATCACTTGCAAGGACTCTACGCCCTGGGGCAGCATGCGATTAGACGGGTAAATCGGCATGCACCTATCGATGGGGCTCATGAATGCAGCGGACCAATATCAACGACATCATCGCCTTCCTGGCCGTGGCGCGGGAACGCAGCTTCACCAAGGCCGCGGCCAAGCTGGGCGTATCGCAATCGGCGCTCAGCCATACCGTCCGCGGCCTGGAGGAGAAGCTTGGCCTCCGCCTGCTGACGCGGACCACCCGCAGCGTCTCCCCCACCGAGGCCGGGGAGCGCCTGCTGCATTCCGTGGGGCCGCGTCTGGACGAGATCGACGCGGAAATGGCGGCGCTTACCGCGCTGCGCGACAAACCCGCAGGCAATATCCGCATCACGGCAGGAGATCATGCGGTCCAGACCGTGCTCTGGCCGGTCATGCAGCGCATCCTGGCGGATTATCCCGACATCAGCATCGAGGTGCTCACTGATTCAGCCCTGCGTGACATCGTGGCGGAACGCCTGGATGCCGGCATCCGTCTGGGCGAAAGCCTGGACAAGGACATGATCGCCCTGCCGGTCAGCGGCGACCTGCGGCTGGTCGTGGTCGGCGCGCCATCCTACTTCGCATCCCGTCCCAGGCCCGAAGCGCCCAACGATCTGACCGACCACAATTGCATCAACATTCGCATGCAGACCTATGGCGGCCTCTACGCCTGGGAATTCGAGAAGGACGGGCGCGCATTACGGGTTCGCGTCGATGGCCAACTGACCTTCAACAATACCGGATCAATCCTCAACGCCTGCTTGGCCGGGTTCGGTCTGGCCTATCTGATGGAGGACACGGTGGCGGACCACGTCGCCGCCGGACGGCTGGTCAAGGTGCTGGAGGACTGGAGCCCACCCTTCGCCGGCTACTACCTCTACTACCCCAGTCGCCGCCAACCGACACCGGCGTTCAGCGTCCTGATCAATGCGTTGCGGCGGAACGCAACCATCACCATCGGTTAGAAATCACGAGGACTAAATTTGGTCCAACAGAGGCTTTCCAGGGTAGGATAATATCGGATTTTACCCGTGCTATGATCGAAAGCTGTCCTTGCGCTTCCGGCCCTTTCCGCTCATTCCGCTCATTCCGCTTCGCGCCCTATTCGGCTGTGTCGCGAAGTTGACACAGAACTCGAAAGCAGTCGTTCGCGGCCTCAGGTGGCTACTCAGTTTGGGGCAAACTGGCCGACTGAGGCCTTGCCGTTGATGCGCCCATGCAAATCCGCGGTCATCACCCTTTCGAATAGAGCAACCACCTTTGCGGGTATGTCTGGCGCCCGGCGTTCGAAGCTTCATTCTCCAGTACCGCAACCGTCATGGCCGCAGCAAGCGCCTCACCCTGGGCAAGGTCGGCGAACTGACCCTCGACCAGGCCCGGCGCGAAGCGGGCAAGCTGAAGGGCGGTGTCTCACTGGGCGATGATCCCGTTCAAGCCCGGCGCCAGGAGCGGACCGGCGACACGATGCGCGATCTGGCCGAGCGTTATATGATTGAGCATTGCGAAGGGCGTTGCAAGGCCAGCACCCTGGCCGCTCATCGCTGGTTGCTGGACAAGTTCATCCTTCCCCGCTTCGGCGCCCACAAGGTCAAGGAACTGGCCTCGACCGATATCGGCCGCTTTCACCAGAGCCTGCGCGACACCCCGTACAACGCCAACCGCTGCCTGGGGCTTCTGCGGGCCATGTTCAATAAGGCCGAACTTTGGGGCGAGATTGCCGCCCACGCCAACCCCGCCGAGCCGGTCAAGCCGTTCCAGGAACGCAAACGCCAGCGCTACCTCACCCCCGAGGAATTCAAACGGCTGTTCACCAGCCTGGACGAGATGGAGGCGCTGAAGAGGCATCGCGGATCACCGGCGTCCCGGTCGCCACCCTGGTGACCATGCGTTCCAGGGGAGGAGGCCCCCGCTTCCTGGTGCCGCGCGGTACTCGCCTGGTCCGCTATCTGCGCCGCCATCTCCATGACTGGCTCTATTCCGGCGGCATCAAGGCATCGACCGCCAACCAGGTAAGCAGCGGGTAAGCGCCGGCGACGCAGCCGCCACATGCGGAAGCAAGGCCCCGCAAGACCAGATCCGGCCCCGTCTGGCAGATCGGCCAATCCCCAACATCCCCCATCCATTTCCCGCAAGCCATCGACCGTCAAACTCACCCGCCAGCGCGCCGGGTGTGACAGGAGAGCTTCATGCCCATCAAAACCGCCAGAATCGAGTTCCGCGGCACCGAGGCCCTTCGGCGTCACCTTCTGGATCTGCGCCCCCTGCTGGGTGTGCGGACGCTGAGCGTAGTAGCCCGCCGGCTGGCCGAGATCGCCGTCAAGGATTCGGGCGGCAAAAGTCCCTGGGCATCGGTCCCGGCCCTCAAGGAGATTGCTTTGCATCTCGACCGCATCACATCTGCGTTACAGCGCGGTCTGCTGACCAGCGCCCCAGCGGGAGAGCACCTGAAGGAGATAGAAATGATGCTGGCACGGTTAGGGGATGTGCTGGGAGAACGGCGACAGTGACGCCTAGGACAGCAAATCCCGTACGGCGGCGACGAAGGCAGCGGCCTGAACAACCGACCATTCCGCCTTTTCCAAGGGCACCGGCTCGGCGGCATAGTCGGCCAGCAGGCGGATGTCCTGCACCTGGCCGAGAGCCCGGCCGATTTCGCGCGGGATCTGGCCGGTCTTGACGAATTCCAGGGCAAAGGCGCTATGCACCGCCCCATGGGTTTTGGTGGCCTCCGGGGCATGACCACGGG
>JACQAD010000093.1 GCA_016195125.1 Magnetospirillum sp. | reverse complement strand
GGTCGTTGACCGGGGCCAGCTTGGACATGATCTCATCAAGAAGCTGGCGCTGATCGGCGGGGATCTCGACGGTCATCATGGCCTCCAATTCTTTTCGATGGCCACCGCCGACACCGAATTCTTCGGCGAGCCGTCGATGATCTTGTCGCTGTAGACCAGATAGACCAGGACATCGCGTTTGCGGTCATGGAAACGCACCACCTGCATGGTCTTGAACAGCAAGGAGGTGTCCTTCTTGAAGACGACGTCGCCATCCCTGAGTGGTTCGCTCATCAGGATCGGCCCCACCTGGCGGCAGGCGATGAAGGCGTCGGCGGTATCCTCGGCCAGACCGATTCCGCCCTTGATGCCGCCGGTCTTGGCGCGCGACAGGTAGCAGGTCACGCCGGCGACCTTGGGGTCGTCAAAGGCCTCGACCACGATCTTGTCGTTGGGGCCAAGCGCCTTGAACACAGTGGAGACGCTGCCGATTTCCTCGGCCGCCAAGGGGCCGGCGATCAGCATGGTCGCGGCTAGGAACGGCAGGACTCTCAGCGCCAATATCATGAATTCATCCGATAAATTGCAGTCATTAGACAAGATCCGTAAGGGTTTCACCATACCTCCGAAAGTTTGTCTCGACTGTGAAGCGTCTTACATAACGCCTGACCAAGCTCAAGGTCCGCATGTGGTGATGTCCGCCAAGCTGCCGCTTTGCCCCAGGACCGGATGCCGCCATGTCGTTTCCCGCTTTTTTCGCCGATGCTCCCGCCATCACCCTGAAAGACCCCCTGGCGGCCTTTCTGGGGGCGCCGGCCGACGGGCTGATCACCTATCGTTATGAGGATGCGGTTCGTCTGGCCGGACATTCCTGTCCGACCGTGGCCGGGGTCTGGCTGATGACCCTGCGGGCGCTGCGGGCTCTGTGGCCGGATTCCATGCCCGAGCGCGGCGCCGCCCAGGTGCTGATGGCCGACGACCAGACCGATGGCGTCACCGGAGTGATGGCCGCCGTGGCCGGGTTGCTGACCGGTGCCGCCGGGCCGGGCGGGTTCAAGGGTATCGCCGGTCGGTTCTGCCGGGCCGATTTGCTGCGCTTCGATTCCGGCACCGGCGCCGAGCTGGCGCTGCGGCGCCTTGATACCGGCCGCATGGCGCTGGCCCATTACCATCCCGAGCTGGTGCCGGCCGATCCCGAGATGCGCCCCCGCCTCCAGGCCGTTCTGGCCGGGTCCGATGATCCCGAGGACCACGCCCGTTTCACCCTGTTATGGCAGGAGCGGGTCAAGCGCATCCTGGTGGACTTCGCCGATCAGCCGGATCTGGTGCGGATCGAGGTGCGCTGATCCATTAAATCTGCTAAGAACGCCTCGGTTTTTAGCAGATCATAGGTTCGTCATGTCCGTTCTGGTGCCCCAGTCCTGGGGTGAGATCATCGACAAGATCACCATTCTCGAGATCAAGGCCGAGCGTCTGGATGATCCGGCCAAGCGGGCCAACGTCACCAAGGAGCTGAACGAGCTGGTGGCGGTGCGCGAGCGGGAATTCCCGGATCACGCCGGCCTCAAGGCGGTGGCCGCCGAGCTGAAGGCCATCAACGAGAAGCTGTGGGTGATCGAGGACGATATCCGCGATTGCGAGCGCGCCAAGGATTTCGGGCCCAAATTCGTCGAACTGGCCCGCGCCGTCTATTTCACCAATGACGAACGGGCCGGGGCCAAGCGCAAGGTCAACGACCTGCTCGGTTCGGCGCTGATCGAGGAAAAGTCCTACGCTCCGTATTGATCCCGGGCGTGGTTGAATCGCGCCGGGGCCAGGACAAGGCGCCCGGCGTCCGAGGGCGAGGAGGCGAGCCGGTCTGCCGGCTTGCCGGGATTGCGGTGGAGCCGCCTTGAAACTTAGACGCCTGCTCTCCGATCTGCTGTCTTGCCTCCGGCCCCGGCCCAAGCGGAATGGCCAGCCGCGGGGCGTGCTGCTGCTGTCCTCGGGCGGGCTGGGCGATACGGTGATGTTCGCCCTGATCCTGCCTCGCTTCCTGGAGCTGGCGCGTCCGGGCGAGACGGTGACGGTGCTGTTGCGCGCCGACGGCGCCCGCATGGCCTTCCTGTTTCCGCCCCAGGTCCAAGTCCGCAAGGTGGATTTCGGCCGTCTGGCCAAGGATGGCGCCTATCGCGCCGCCACCCTGGACGAGCTGTACGCCGCTCATTACCGCCTGGTGATCTCCACCGATTTCAAGCGCCATCCCGACCTGGACGAGGCCCTGGCCTTCGCCTGCGCCGCGCCCGAAACCGTGGCGATGATCGCCCGGCCTTGGGCCAAATATCAAAAGCGCCTGGATGCCAACGCCAAGCGTTGGACCCGTCTGGTGCCGCCGGGGCCGGTCCTGATGGACAAGATCTTGCGCTGGTCGGGTTTCGCCGATGAGCTGAGCGGGCGCGTGCAGCCTCCCCCTCGCCTGCGGCTGCCGCCGGAGAATCTGCCCCCGGCCGTGGTGCTGCCCGAGCCGACAATCATCGTCCAGCCCTTCTCGGCGGTGAAGGAAAAGCAGAGCCCCCCCGCCCTTTACGCCCGTATCCGCGCCGCCCTGCCGGATCATTGGCGGATGCGCATCGCCGGCCATCCCAGCGATCTGGACAAGAATCCCGATTACCGGCCCTTGCTGGAGCTGCCGGGGGTGAGCTTCGAGCCGGCGCCTTTCGTCGAGCTGGCCGCCATCATGCGCGGTGCCACTCTGGTGGTGTCGGTGGATACGGCCTGCATGCATCTGGCCGCCGGACTGGGAATTCCCACCCTGTGCCTGGCCAGCGCCGCCTATGTGGGGGAAATCGTTCCCTATGCGCCCGCCATCATGCCCGACAACCTCAAGGTGCTGTACCAGCCGGTGGATTGCGCCGGCTGCCTGGGTGAATGCCGTTTCAGCCCGGTGAATTCCATGTACCCTTGCGTCGCGGCTCTCGACTCCGACGCGATTTTGGCGGAAATTGCCAGAATGGTGGAGGGGAGATCATGAAGATCGCGGCCCTGCTTGATCCGGTGTTGCGGTTCCTGCTGCGCTATCGCAAGCGCAAGAAGCGGGCCGACGGCGTGTTGCTGATCAGCTCGCGCGGGCCGGCCGAGATGGTATTCCTGTCGGCGGTGCTGCCGCGCTTCATGCGGCTGGCCAAGCTGGACGAGAGCGTCACCCTGCTGTGCCGGGGCGATGCCGCCGGGATGGCCTTTCTGTTTCCGCGCTTCCTGAAGATCCGCCGAATCGATTTTCGCCGTTTGGACGAGATCGAGTACCGCTGGAGCACCTTCACCGATCTGCACAACCACCATTACCGGCTGATCGTCTCCCTGGATTACGTGCGCGAGCATGACCAGGACGAGGCCCTGATTATCACCGCCGATCCCTCCGAAACCGCCGGCATGGTGCCGCCGCCCTTCAAGCGCAATTTCCACCAGCGCCTGGAGGAGAGCGAAAAGGTCTTCGACCTGCTGTTCGATTCGGGTCCGGTCCGACAGGACAAGATCGTGCGCTGGTCGCGCTTCGCCGACGAGATTCTCGACGATCGCCAGCCGCCGCAATTGGCCCTGCTGGAAGACAGCCAGCTGCCGCCGGCCGAGGCCATGCCCGATACCATCATGCTGCTGCCCTTCTCGGGGGTGAAGCAGCGCATGCTGCCGGCCGAGACCTGGCGGCTGCTGGTGGATCAGATTCCACCCCACTGGCAGGTGCTGGTGGCCGGCCACAAGAACGATTTCGACAAGTATCCCGAATACATGTCGCTGATCACCCAGCCCAATGTCCGCATCGAGACCTCGGGCTTCGAGAAGCTGGCCTCCATCCTGATGGGCACGCGCCTGGTGGTGGGCGTCGATACCGCCGGCCTGCATCTGGCGGTGCTGTTGGGCATTCCCACCCTGTGCATGGCCAGCGCCGCCTATGTGGGCGCCGGTGTCCCCTATGACGAGCGGGTGGTGCCCAGCAACGTCCAGTTCGTCTACGTCCCCATGGAATGCCAGGGCTGCCTCGGGCGCTGCAAGTTCCCCCTGGAAGACGGCATGTATCGCTGCGTCAATCAGATCGATACCGATCAGGTTCTGGCCTTCGTGCGCGATTCGGTGGCCCGAGGCGTCTTCTGATGGGCGTGTTCTAGCCCATGGGCCTGTTGCAGACTCTGTTTCCGCGCGGCATGCGCCGCCGCTGGTGGATGTTTCGTCCCATCGACGCCATCGTCGCCCTGTTCCCGTCACCGGCGGTAAAACGGGGCGCGGTCATCGTGCGCATGGACGGCATCGGCGACATGGTGATGGTCCGCGCCGCGCTGGAGCATTATCCCCAGGCGCTGGGCCTGGACAAATCCGAGATCACCATCCTTGGCTGCCATTCGTGGAATTCCCTGGCCGCCGAAGTCTTCGACGGCTTCAAGGTGGTGACCATCGACGAGCACGCCTTCGAGAAGAAGTGGCTCTATCGCCTCAAGATCGCCGTGTGGGTGAAGCGCCAGGGCTTCAAGATGGCGCTTTGCGACATGTTCATGCGCAAGACCCTGACCGCCGATACCCTGGTCTGGGCCAGCCGGGCCGATGAGCGCATCGTCTGCACCCCCTTCATCACCGACCGCACCCGGGCCGAATACACCTGGTATCTGGCCAAGGCGACGCGGGTGATCGAGACCGGCCCCTACCCCACCCATGAGGGGTTGCGCCATTTCACCTTCCTGCAGGCCCTGACCGGTACCCGCATGCCGCCGGAAGTGCCGCGTATTCCCTGGCCCGAACGGGAATCGCCCATTGCGGCGGGGGCGCCCTATGTGGTGATGAATTTCGGCTCTAACGAGCCGGGGCGGCGCTGGCCCTTCGAACATTTCATTGCGGTAGCGCAACATGCCTTGCGGGCCGGGCTCAGGGTGGTGTTCGTCGGCGCCGCCCAAGAGGCGTTCGCCAAGCCGGTCCTGGAGGGGCTCAACCATCCCGGCATCGTCGACACCATCGGCGGCCTCAAGCTGGGACAGCTGGTGGACGTGCTGAAACATGCCGCCTGCGTGGTCAGCAACGATACCGGCCCCGGCCATCTGGCTATCGGCGTGGGGGCACCGACGGTGCTGCTGGCCGGTGGCGGCCATTTCGGCTGTTTCGTGCCCTATCCCGAGCAGATCCGTCCGCCTCGGGCGGTCTTCCTGAATGTGGAGATGGAATGCTACCACTGCCTGTGGCGCTGCCATAAACGGCACTCGCCCCAGGAATCCTTCCCCTGCGTCGCCGAGATCACTGCTGATTCGGTGTGGGCGGCGGTCAAGGAGCTGGCCGGACTCTGAGATCCGTCGGCGAGCAACGATACACGAGACACGGATGAACTCGGATCGCCGCTGACGCGGCGTCACGGACGGACAAGATATCCCATATCCGCGACGATCCGCGCAGGTCCGTGTTCATCCGTGTTCCGGGGAACGGTCTTCGTCGCCAGGACACCTAGCCCTCGTACCGGATCGGCGGTCGATCTCGCGCAGGCGCTTCTTGCCATAGAGGTAATCGCCGTTCTCCGAGCGGTCGCCATTGCCTGCCGCCCACGATACCACCTCGACCACCTTGGGCCGTTCGACGCGGAGCAGATGCTGCAATTCGGTCTTCAGGGCCTCGAAGCCCTGGGGGCGCATGTAATTCTTGGTCCCCGGCGGCAGGCCTTTGGGCTCGTCGTCGTTGTCGTCCTCGCCGTCGCTTTCCCTGGTGAAGGCCTTGCTCACGCCTTGGCCCCCTTCCTGGCATTGGGGTCCAGGGGCCAGCGCGGGCGCGGCGCGAAGGTCAGGTCGTCCACCAGGCCCAGGCGCAGGCGTTCAATTCCCGCCCAGGCGATCATGGCGGCATTGTCGGTGCAAAGGGCCAGGGGCGGCGCCAGGAAGTCCAGCCCCGTTTCGGCTCCGATTCGAACCAGAACCTGACGCAGGGCGGTATTGGCGGCGACGCCGCCGGCCACCACCAGATGCTGTCCCTGGGGCCATCTTGTCTTGAACTCGCTGGCGCCGCGCCGTACCCGATCGGCCATGGAATCGGCCACCGCCAGCTGGAAGGCGGCGGCCACGTCGGCCTGATCCCGGGCGCCGAGCGGCTGGGGCAGGCTTTCGATCAGCAGG
>JACQAD010000044.1 GCA_016195125.1 Magnetospirillum sp. | reverse complement strand
GGCACCGCCACCACCACCGCATCCACATCGGCGGCGGCCACCAGTTCGGCCCAGCCCGATACCGGCCGCACCCCGGCGGGCGCCGCGGCCGCGGCCCGGCCCGAGCCGGAATCGGCCAGGACACTCACCTTGAGTCCGGCCAGGCTGGCCAGGGCGGGTAGATGGACGCGGGCGCCGAAACCGGCGCCGACGATACCGACGCGCAGAATCGGGGTGGAAGGGCTCAGGACTCGATGATCCGCAATTCGGGCAAAGGCAGCACGATCTTGGACTTGAGGCCCTTCTGGCGCAGCTTGGCGACGATGGGCTCCCAATAATGCCAAGACAGCATCACCGCGTATTCCGGCTGCTCGTCGAACATCCGCTGCTCGTCCACGATCTCGATATGCTGGCCCGGCAGGAACATGCCCAGCTTCAACGAGGTGGATTGCTCGGCGATATAGGGCATCAGCTCGGAATCCATGGCGCAATAGCCCAGCAGGGTGGCGGCGCGACCGGGGCAGCCGACACCCACCATGGTCTTGCCCTCGTCCTTGGCCTGGATGGCCAGACGCTGGAGATCCTGGCGGGACTTGCGCACCTGTGCGGCGAAGCGGGTGAACACCTCGGAGCCGTACAGGCCGAACGCCTCTTCCTCGGCCAGCAGGGCGGCCACGGCGGGCTTGACCGGCTGATTCTTGCCCTTGGCGGCGAAAACCCGGATCGAGCCGCCGTAATTGGGGATGCGTTCCACATCGACGACGGTGAAGTCGTAATAGCCGAACAGCTTGATCAGCGAGCGGAGCGAATAGAACTTCAGGTGCTCGTGATAGATCGAGTCGTACTGGCAGGTCTCGATCAGATCGAGCAGGTAATGGGATTCGGTAACGAACACGCCGCCCGGCTGCAGCAGGGTCTCGACGCCCTGGATCAGGTCGCCCAGTCCGGCCACATGGGCGAACATGTTGGCGGCGGTCACCGCCGAGGCATGGCCGTGCTTGGCGACGATCTCGGCCGCCAGGGGCTTGCTGAAGAAGGCCTGGATGGTCTCGATGCCGGCATCGTTGGCGATCTTGGAGATGTTGGTGGGCTCGATGCCCAGAACCCGCATTCCCAGATCCTTGAAGCCCGACAGCAAGGTGCCGTCGTTGGAGCCGATATCGATGGCCAGCGCGCCCGGCTGCAGCCCGTAGGTCTCGATGATCTTGGCGCCGGTGGAGCGCAGATGCTTGACCAGGGACGGCGTGATGCCGCTGCGATAGGGATAGTCGGGATAGAACAATTCCTCGGGCGGGACCACGTAGTCGATCTGCGCCAGGCTGCATTCGGGGCAGCGCAGGAACCGCAACGGATAGGTCGCCTCGGGCTGGGTCAGCTGGTGGGTCCGCAGCAGGGAATCGCAGGGCGCCTGATGGCCCAGGTCGATGACCGGCTCCAGGTGCTCGTTTCCGCAAATCTGGCAGCGAGAATGATACCCAACGGCCAAATTGTGGTTAGGATTGGACTGCACCGACGACTCCTCTCTCACTTTACCCGGCCCGACAACGTGGCCCGGATGATGTCGTTCATGACCGCCACCGCCACGTCGGGCGCGAAGAGGCGTTTGTAAACCTGGAAACCCCGCTCCGCAACTGCCGCCGCTTCCTCGGGATTGTCGACGGCGCGGCGAAGGCGCTCCACATACGCGTCGGGGCCGTCGGCCAGATAGCAGGATCGGCCATCCACCAGGTCGGGATTGCCGAGGGCGGTGTTGACGTGGGCCACCACCACCATGCGCTTGGACAGCGCCGTCAGGATGCGGCTGCGATTGCCCACCGGCACGTCGATGGGCGCCAGCAAGGCATGGCAGCGCCCCATGATCTCGTCCAGATCCTCGACGAAGCCGAGATAGCGGAATTCCGGTTTGTCGGCGATGGCCGCCTCGACCCAGGCGGGCAGGCCGCCGCGCCCGCCGATCAGAATCTCGAACCCACCCTTGCCCCAGGTTCGCACCAGACGGGGATAGATGCCCTCCACCGTGACATGGAAGGCCGAGCGCGAGCCCAGCCCCTGCAATTGGCCGAAGAAGAAGAAAGTGGGCCGCTCGGCCTTGACCCCCATCCGCTCCGGGGGCGGTTCCGCCGGCCAGGGATAGGGCTGATAGCCGGAATGGACGCCCAGCGCCGCCAGATGGCGCTCGGAGGATTTGGAACTGACCACCACGCTCTCACACGGGCGCAGCACCCGCCGATAAAGCCGCCGCCACAGCCAGGCATGCCACAGCGCCATGGCCACATGGCGGAACCGGGCCTCGCCCTCCTTCAGGGAATACAAGGCGTGGTGCAGGAAGGTCTGGAAGTTAAGATCGCCCAGCCACACCACTCTGGACCCCACCGACCAGCCCTCCACCGCCCAGGCGCTGGCGAAGTCCAGGCACAGGGTGACCTGAGGCTGAAAGGCCTCGATCTGCGCCCGGACCGGCGTCAGGGCGGCGTGGTCGAAAGCGTGGCGGTAGCGGCTGGTCTGCACGAAGCGTGGCGAGCGGCAGGTGACGATCTGGAAATCCTCGCCCTCCTGCAGGCGGGCACGATACTCGTCCAACCCGGCCTCGTCGGAATTGTCGGGCTGCAGCAGCATCAGATTGAGGATTCGGTAGCCTTCCCGGCGCAGGCCCTCGATGTAGTGATGGTACAGCACCACGCTGGCGCCGACGGATGGGTGGGGAACGCCACCCACCACCACCAAGATCCTTGCCCCGCCGTCCACCAAGACTTCCCCCCGAACCATGCCTGACTCACGCTACCGCCATTCGGGTGAAGGCCAGCCTCTCCCCGTGGTGGAATTCCCGAACGCGCCGGGGCTCAGGCCGAGGGCCGAACCGCATCCGCCGCTATGGCGAGCCGCACCGGGCGGCCCAAAAGGTCAAGCAGCAGAATCACCCGCCGCTGGTCGTCCAATTCCTCGAAGATGCCGGTGCAGGCCTCGAACGGCCCGCCGGTGATCTCCACCGAAGCACCGGGGCTCAGCCCCGGAACCGCGTCGAAGGCCACCAGACCCTGACCATCCCCGCGGGCCTTGATTTCATCCATCACCGCGCCGGGCACCGGCACCGGCATTTCGCCGGAACACACCAGCCTGCGCACCCCCAAGGTGGAGTGCACCGCCCGCCAGGGCTGACCATCCATATCCAGCTGAACGAAGACATAGCCGGGAAACAGCGGCGCTTCGACGATTTCGGTTCGCCGGGCGTGGCGGCGCTGCTTGCGATAGCGGGGATAGAAGGTCTCGAAGCCCTGCCGGCCGAGATGGCCGACCGCGCGCGCCTCGGCGGCGGGGTGGGTCTGGACCGCATACCAATGCATCATCGCGCCGCTCCGGGAGCCCTGGTCACCAGACACAGCAGCTTGGGCGCCAGCACCCGCTCGGCCGGAAAGCGCCGGATCGCCGAATCGTAGACCTCCTGGGGATGGTCCAGGTCGCAAACCAGCACCGCGTCGAAGACGTCCAACTCGTCGAAATCACCGACCACCGGCAGCTTCAGCAGGGTCTCACCGGGCAGGGCGCCGCCATCGACCACGCCCACCAGCTCCACCGGACTGTCGGCGGCGCACAGCACCACGATCTCGGCCAGATCGCCACGCCCGGCCAGGGCCACCCGGGTCATGCCGCGACGGGCGCACTCGGCCAGCAGAGTGCCGCATTCCAGGCGGGCATTGCGGAAGAAGGTGAAGGAATGGGTCAGATAGGTCCGGGTCAGCCGCGCCTTCTCGGAGAACCCGTGGGGCGTCAGGTAATAGGCATAGCGCCGGGCCGGCACCTCGCCAATCTTGATCAGCCCTTTCTTGACGCAGCGCTTGAGATAGGCGTTGACCAGACCCAGCGCCACGCCGAAATCATCGGCGATCCGCCGCTGGGTTACGTTGGGATCACGATCGACGGCATCAAGCAGACGCAGAACGATCTCGTGATCGCCCACACTGTCATCGACCTCTAGTTCCACTACCTTGTTCATGGCGTGAACAGGTAACATCTTCGGAAAGTAGGGTCAATAGTCCTGGGGTGGATTAGGCGGTGTCAGGCCGCGTTCTTCAGGTACCAGGCATAGGCCTTGGCCAGGCCGTCCTCCAGGGTGGTGGTCGCCTTCCAGCCCATGACATTCAGCCGCGACACGTCCATGATCTTGACTTTCATGCCGTCGGGCTTGGCGGGGTCGAAGGCGAAGTCACCGGCAAAGCCGATGGTCTTGACCACCGCCTCGGCCAGCTCGCGGATGGAATGGCCGATGCCGGTGCCCACATTGACGTGACCGGCCCCGGAATACGTCTTGAGCAGAAAGACCAGGGCGTCGGCCAGAGCGTCCACGAACAGGAATTCACGCACCGGCTTGCCCGTTCCCCAAACCTCCACCGTCGAGGCGGAGGCGGCCTTGGCCAGATGAGTCTTGCGGATCAGAGCGGCCACCGCATGACTGTCGGTGGGGTGGTAATTATCGCCGGGCCCGTACAGATTGGTCGGCATGGCCGAGATGAAATCACTGCCGTATTGCTCGCGATAGGCCTGGCACAGCTTGATGGCCGCGATCTTGGCCACCGCATACCACTCGTTGGTGGGCTCGAGCGGCCCGGTCAGAAGCATGTCCTCGGCCATGGGCTGGGGCGCCTCGCGCGGGTAGATGCAAGACGAGCCCAGGGCCAGCAGCTTGGCCACGCCGCTCTTGTGGGCGGCATGGATGATATTGGTCTCGATGACCAGATTGTCGTAGATGAAATCCGCCGGGCGGGTCATGTTGGCGTGGATGCCGCCCACGGTGGCGGCGGCCAGCACCACCACGTCGGGGCGGGTCGCGTCCATCCAGCGCTCGACCTGATCCTGGCGGCGCAGATCGACCTCGGAGCGGCCGACGGTCACGACCTCGCATTGCTCCGACGCCAGGCGCCGCACCACTGCCGAGCCAACCATGCCGCGGTGGCCGGCCACCCAGACGCGCCGACCGGCAAGCGAGAAGGCCTCAGTCATGGTTCCGTGACTTTTCGGCGGCGACCGTCACCAGATCGGCGGCCACCATTTCCTTGACCAGGCTTTCGAAGGTGATGGTCGCCTGCCAGCCCAGCTCGGCCCGCGCCTTGGTGGGATCGCCCAACAGCAATTCCACCTCGGTGGGGCGGAAATAGCGGGGATCGACCTCGATCAGAACCCTGCCGCTGGCGGCATCGACGCCCTTTTCCTCGACGCCCTGGCCCTTCCATTGGATAACCAGGCCGATCTCGGCGAAGCTCTTCTCGATGAATTCGCGGACGGAATGGGTCTCGCCGGTAGCCAGCACCCAATCATCGGGAGTGTCGTGCTGGACGATGCGCCACATGCCTTCCACGTAATCGCGGGCATGGCCCCAATCGCGCTTGGCGTCCAGATTGCCCACATAGAGCTTGTCCTGGCGGCCGAGATGGATGGCGGCGACGGCTCGGGTGATCTTGCGGGTGACGAAGGTTTCGCCGCGGGTCGGGCTTTCATGATTGAACAAGATGCCGTTGGAGGCATGCATGCCGTAGGCCTCGCGGTAATTGACCGTGATCCAGTAGGCATAGAGCTTGGCGGCGGCATAGGGGCTGCGCGGATAGAACGGCGTGGTCTCGCGCTGGGGG
>JACQAD010000084.1 GCA_016195125.1 Magnetospirillum sp. | reverse complement strand
GCCGCCGCCGCCCGCCGTCTGCCCCGCTGACCTCATCAAATCTTCTGACCGAGAGTTTGCCGCCGTGCTGTCCAAGACCATCAAGCGCTTCTACAAGCAGGCCGCCGCCGCCGCCAGCGAAACCGGTTTTGCCATCCAGCTGGATGGCAAGCCGGTCAAGACCCCCGGCTTGCGCCCCCTGATGGTGCCATTTCAGCCTCTGGCCGCAGCCATCGCCGATGAATGGCAGGCCCAGGGCGAGCAATTGGCGCCCACCACCATGCCCCTGACCCAATTGGCCAGCACGGCCCTGGACCGGGTGGGGCCGGAGCGGGCACATATCACCACTCAGTTGCTGGCCTATGCCGGCACCGATCTTCTGTGCTACCGCGTCGCCCATCCCAGCGATCTGGTGGCCCGTCAGACCCAGGCCTGGCAGCCCTTGCTCGACTGGGCCGCCCTGACCCTGAACGCCCCCCTGGCGGTCACCGCCAGCCTGGAAGCTGTGGAGCAATCGCCCCATTCCCTGGCGGCCCTGAGCCACGCCATCGAATCCCTGGATCTGTGGCGCCTGACCGCCCTGCAATCGGCCACCGCAATCATGGGCTCGCTGATCCTGGGTCTGGCCCTGACCCAGGGACGAATCGACGCCGCCCAGGCCTTCGACCTGTCCCAGCTGGACGAGACCTATCAGATCGAGCAATGGGGCGAGGATTGGGAAGCCGCCGACCGCCGCGCCGAAATCCGACGCGACATCGACGCCGCCGAAAAATTTCTGGCCCTGCTGGCATAACCCCGCTCATCTCTTGAACCGATGCGTTGCACCGCTCCGGCACCGGCGGAGCGGGCGGCGGTTCCACGCCGGCGCGGGATGGCGCGCCATCTCTTTCGATCACCGCTATCACATGGAAAAAGGGCCGCCCCCTTCGGGACGGCCCTTCGTCTTTGGTGATCCCGAAGAGGCTTACTCTTCGTCGGCATCGGCCTTCTTGTCGGCGGTCGGACCGGAATCGAGGCCCTTGGCGGACACGTCACGGTCGACCAGCTCGATCACGGCCATGGGGGCGCAATCGCCATAGCGGAAACCGGCCTTCAGGACGCGGCAATAACCGCCCTGGCGGGTCTTGTAGCGCTCGCCCAGAACGGCGAACAGCTTGGCGACCACCTTGTCGTCGCGCAGGAAGGCATAGGCCTGACGGCGGGCGTGCAGATCGCCGCGCTTGCCGAGAGTGATCATCTTCTCGGCGATGGGGCGAAGATCCTTGGCCTTGGGCAGGGTGGTCTTGATCTGCTCGTGCTTCAGCAAGGCATTGGTCAAGCTGACGAACAGGGCCTTGCGGGCCGACTTGTCGCGGTTCAGCTTACGGCCGGACATTCCATGACGCATAACAACTCTCCTCGTCGCTTGGCCTCGCCGGGCGAGACCGATTGTATTACCGCGTCGCCACCATCATCGGAGTACGGCGCGGGCGGACCTGAATGGTCCTTAGAAAAACGAATCAGCGCGATCTTGGGCGGCCAAGATCGCGCTGATAAGACTTAGTAGGGCTCTTCCAGCTTCTTGGCCAGCTCTTCGATATTCTCAGGCGGCCAATTGGCGATTTCCATGCCCAGGTGCAGACCCATCTGCGCCAGCACTTCCTTGATCTCGTTCAGCGACTTGCGACCGAAATTGGGAGTGCGCAGCATCTCGGCCTCGGTCTTCTGGACCAGATCGCCGATATAGATGATGTTGTCGTTCTTGAGGCAGTTGGCCGAACGGACCGACAGCTCGAGCTCGTCAACCTTGCGCAGCAGGTTCTTGTTGAAGGGCAGTTCGTCCTTCTTCTCTTCCTCGACGACCGCGGTGGGCTCCTCGAAGTTGATGAACAGCTGCAGCTGGTCCTGAAGAATGCGGGCCGCCAGGGCGACGGCGTCGTCAGGGGTGACGGCGCCATTGGTCTCGACGGTCATGTTGAGCTTGTCGTAATCGGTGACCTGGCCGACGCGGGTGTTTTCCACCTTGTAGGCGACCTTGCGCACCGGCGAGAAGATGGCGTCGATCGGGATCAGACCGATGGGCGAATCTTCCGGGCGGTTCTGCGAGGCGGGGACATAGCCCTTACCGGTCTCGACGGTGAACTCGATGTTGAGCTTGGCGCCCTCGTCCAGGGTGCACAGCACCAGTTCGGGGTCCATGATCTCGATGTCGTGACCGACCTCGATCAGGCCAGCGGTGACCTCACCGGGGCCGATGGCCCGGAGATGCATGCGCTTCGGCCCTTCGCCATGCATGCGCAGGCCCAGGGTCTTGATGTTGAGGATGATGTCGGTGACGTCCTCACGCACGCCGGGGATCGACGAGAATTCGTGCAGCACGCCGTCGATCTGGATGGCGGTGACCGCGGCGCCCTGCAGCGACGACAGCAACACGCGGCGAAGCGAGTTGCCGAGAGTCATGCCAAAGCCGCGTTCCAGCGGTTCGGCGACAACGGTGGCGGTACGGTGCGGATCGGCCCCGGGCTCCACATGGAGCTTGTTGGGCTTAATCAGTTCCTGCCAGTTCTTCTGAATCACGAGCGTGACCTCATGCTAGGAACAAAGGAAAACGGAAACGGGCGTGCCGCCGAACTTCCCCTTTGTGAGGAAGCCGACGACATCCCGATCCCAAGGAAGACCCGATCAGACGCGACGGCGCTTGCGCGGCCGGCACCCGTTGTGCGGGATCGGCGTGACGTCGCGGATCGAGGTGATCTGGAAACCGACGGCCTGCAGAGCACGCAGAGCCGATTCGCGACCGGCGCCGGGGCCCTTCACCTCGACCTCCAGGGTGCGCATGCCGTGCTCGCTGGCCTTGCGGCCGGCGTCCTCGGCAGCCACCTGGGCGGCGTACGGAGTGGACTTGCGCGAGCCCTTGAAGCCCTGCATACCAGCCGAAGACCAGGAAATGGTATTCCCCTGAGCGTCGGTGATGGTGATCATGGTGTTGTTGAACGTGGCATTAACATGCGCCACGCCCGAGGTGATGTTCTTGCGCTCGCGGCGACGAGGACGCGCGGCAGCAGCAGGCTTAGCCATCGGAGGTGTTCCTTACTTCGTAACTTTCTTCTTGCCGGCAATCGGCTTCGCCGGACCCTTGCGGGTACGGGCGTTCGTGTGCGTGCGCTGACCGTGAACCGGCAAGCCACGACGATGGCGCAGACCGCGATAGCAGCCCAAATCCATCAGACGCTTGATGTTCATGGCGACAGAGCGACGCAGGTCGCCTTCGACCTGGAAATCGCGATCGATGAGCTCACGGATCTTGAGCACTTCGTCGTCGGTCAGCTGATTGACGCGCCGCTCGGACGGGATCCCCAACGATGTGGTGATCTCGGTGGCCTTGGCGCGGCCAATGCCGTGAATGTAGGTCAACGCGATCAGAACGCGCTTATTCGTCGGAATATTGACGCCAGCGATACGAGCCAAAGCTGGTTACTCCTTCACCAGAAAAACGACCGCGCCAGAACCAGCCCGGAGACGTTAACAAAAAAAACACGCTCCCAGGCCTCGCCCATGACGGGGAAAACCGAAGGTGCGGGATTATAGGGGGATTCGATCAAGAGTCAACCGTTTCGCCCCTATGAATTCCTTTACCTCGCCGCGTCCAGAATCCCTTCCAGGGCCTTGGTCACATCGGCGATGTCCATGGTGCCGTCCACCAGCTTCAGCGCGCCCCTCTTGTCGTAATAGGGCAGCAGCGGAGCGGTCTGGGCATGATAAGCGTCCAGGCGCTTGGTCACGGTCTCGACATTGTCGTCCGGACGGCGCGCGAATTCGGTGCCGCCACAGGAATCGCACTTCCCGGCGACCTTGGGCAGCTGGAACTTGTCGTGATAGCCGGCGCCGCACTTGGCGCAGGTATAGCGCCCGGTGATGCGCTCGACGATATAGGCGTCGGGAACCTGGATCTCGATGGCGAAGTCCAGCTTCTTGCCCTTCTTGGCCATCATGGCGTCAAGCGCCTCGGCCTGGGCGACGGTGCGGGGGAAGCCGTCGAAGATGGCGCCCTTGGCCACGTTGGGCTGGTCCAGGCGCTCGTCGATGATGGCGATGACGATCTCGTCGGACACCAGCTGGCCGGCATCCATGACGGCCTTGGCCTTCTTGCCCACGTCCGAGCCGGCGGCCACGGCGGCGCGCAGCATGTCGCCGGTGGACAATTGGAGCAGGCCGTACTTGTCCTGCAGACGCTTGGCCTGGGTACCCTTGCCGCCGCCCGGCGGCCCCAACAGAACGAGATTCATCGGATGTCCCCTCTTTCTACTGCTTGGTCTTAACGCCGGCCGCGCAACCGGGACTTCTTGATGAGCCCCTCATACTGGTGCGCCAGCAGGTGCGACTGAATCTGCGCCACTGTGTCCATGGTCACCGAGACCACGATCAGCAGCGAGGTGCCGCCAAAATAGAACGGAACGGAGAACTTGCTGATCAGCAGCTCGGGCAGAACCGACAGAGCCGACAGATAAGCGGCGCCCACCACGGTCAGCCGTGTCAGGACGTAATCCAGATAATCGGCGGTGTTCTTGCCCGGACGGATCCCCGGCACGAAGCCACCGTACTTCTTCAGGTTCTCGGCCGTGTCCACCGGGTTGAACACCACGGCGGTATAGAAAAACGCGAAGAACACGATCAGCGCCAGATACAGAGCCAGATACAGCGGCTGTCCCCGGCCCATCAGGGCGGTGAAGGTGGTCACCCATTCCGGGCCGCCGGCGGCCGAGAACTGGGCGATGGTCACCGGCATCAGCAGGATCGAGCTGGCGAAGATCGGCGGGATGACGCCCGAGGTGTTGACCTTGAGCGGCAGATGCGAGGATTCGCCGCCGAACATCTTGTTGCCGACCTGGCGCTTTGGATATTGGACGATGATGCGCCGCTGCGCGCGCTCCATGAAGACGATGAAGCCGATCACCGCGACGCTCATCACCAGGATCAGGATGATCACCGCCGGATGCAGGGCACCGGTGCGGCCCAGTTCCAGGGTGTTGCGAATGGCGGCGGGCAATTCGGCGACGATGCCGGCCATGATGATCAGCGAGGTGCCCTGGCCGATGCCGCGGGCAGTGATCTGCTCGCCCAGCCACATCAGGAACAGGGTGCCGCCCACCAGGGTGGTCACCGCCGTGAAGCGGAACAGCAGATGGCTTTCCATCATCACCGCGCTGCCCCGGGTGCTGGTCATGCTTTCCAGGCCGACGGCGATGCCGTACGCCTGGAAGGTGGCGATCAGCACCGTCAGGTAGCGGGTGTACTGGTTGATCTTCTTGCGCCCGGCATCGCCCTCCTTCTTCACCGCTTCCAGCGAGGGGATGACCGTGGTCATCAGCTGGATGATGATGGAGGCCGAGATATACGGCATGATGTTCAGCGCGAAGATGGTCATACGGTGCAGCGCACCGCCGGCCAGCATGTCGAACATGCCCAGGATGCCGCCACCCGATTGCTTGAACAGGTCACCCAGAACGTGCGGATCGACGCCGGGCATGGGAATCCAGGTTCCCAGCCGGTAGACGACCAGCGCCATCAGGGTGAACCAGATCCGCTTCTTGAGATCGGTGGCCTTGGCGAGAACGCCAAAGTTCAGATTCGCGGCGAGCTGCTCGGCAGCGGAGGCCATGCCTTACTCCGGGGTTCGGTGTGTGGGGCGGCGACGCCCGGGAGGGGCACCGCACCACAATTCCTTATTACAGCCCTTGACCCGGGTCAATCGGCCCGGGCCTTGGGTTCAGCGTTTGAAAAGCGAAGGGACCGGACGGCCCCCTGCCCTCAAGCTTCGGCGGCGACGGCCTTGGGAGCGGTGACGGTCACCGATCCACCGGCCTTTTCGACGGCGGCGATGGCCGCGGCCGAGGCACCGACCACCTCGATGGTGATCTTGGCCTTGATCTCGCCACGAGCCAGCAGACGAACGCCGTCCAGCACCTTGCCGATCAGACCGGCATCCGACAGGATCTCGGTGGTGATGGGCTTGGCGGCGTCGATGCGCTTCTCGTCGATCGCCTTCTGCAGACGGCCGAGATTGATCACCGCGAAATGCTTGGCATTCACGTTATGGAAACCACGCTTGGGCAGACGGCGGTAGATGGGCATCTGGCCGCCTTCGAAGCCATTGATGGCCACGCCGGAACGCGAGGTCTGACCCTTTACGCCCTTGCCCGAAGTCTTGCCCTTGCCCGAGCCGATGCCACGACCCAGACGCTTGGACTGGTAGCGCTTTCGTCCTCGTCACGGTCGGCCGGAGCTGAACGCCCCGGCCCCCGGATGTTCTAGTCTTCCACGCGCACCAGGTGGCGGACCTTGGTGATCATACCGCGCACCGCCGGAGTATCCTCCAGCTCGCGGGTGCGATGCATCTTGTTCAGGCCCAAGCCCACCAGGGTGGCGCCCTGGTCGGCCGGACGGCCGATGGGGCTACCGATCTGGGTGACCTTGACGGTCGACTTGGCTTCGGTCTTCTTCTTGGCGGCCATGCTCTCAGCCCTCCCAATCAAACGCCGGCGGCGGCCGCGGCGGCAGCGCCGTCACGACGACCGATGATCTCGCCGACCTTCTTGCCACGCTTGGCGGCAACATGGCGCGGAGAGGCCAGGTTAACCAGAGCGTCGAAGGTCGCCTTGATCATGTTGTGGGGGTTGGAGGTGCCGAGGCACTTGGCCACGACGTCCTGGACACCCATGGTTTCGAACACGGCGCGCATCGGGCCGCCGGCGATGATGCCGGTACCGGCCGGAGCCGCCCGCAGGATCACGCGGCCGGCGCCGAAATGGCCGAACGCGTCATGATGCAGGGTGCGGCCTTCGCGCAGAGCGATCTTGACCATGTTGCGCTTGGCCTGTTCGGTGGCCTTGCGGATGGCTTCCGGGACTTCACGGGCCTTGCCCGAGCCGTAACCGACGCGACCCTTGGCATCACCGACCACGACCAGGGCGGCGAAGGCGAAGCGACGGCCACCCTTCACCACCTTGGCGACGCGGTTGATGTGAACCAGCTTGTCGACGAATTCAGATTCCTCGCGCTCACGCGGGGTCTGCTCGCCGCCACGGCCGCGATTGGGGCGATCACCGCGTTCGCCACCACGGCCGCGCTCGGGACGATCAGAAGAGGGGGTACGTGCCATTGCTCATCATCCTCAGAAAGACAGGCCGCCTTCGCGGGCCGCATCGGCCAGGGCCTTGACCCGACCGTGGTAGATGTAGCCACCGCGATCGAACACGACCTCGGTAACTCCGGCGGCTTTGGCCCGCTCGGCGATCAGCTTGCCGACGGCGGCAGCAGCAGCCGCCTTGTCGGCGCCGGTCTTCATGGTGCCCTTCAGCTCCTTGTCGAGCGTCGAGGCGGAGGCCAGGGTGACGCCCTTGAGGTCGTCGATAACCTGGACATAGATATTCTTGCCAGAGCGGAAGACGGACAGACGGATACGGCCGTTGCCCTTCTCCTTGATGCTCTGACGGGCGCGCCGCTTGCGGCGCTCGAACAAAATCTTCGGCGTCATCATGGCAGTGCCCCTTACTTCTTCTTACCTTCCTTACGAAGGATGGTCTCGGTTTCGTACTTGATACCCTTGCCCTTGTAGGGCTCGGGACCACGGAAGGCACGGATTTCCGCCGCGATCTGTCCGACCTGACGCTTGTCGCGGCCGGAGATCGAGATGGCAGTCGGCTTATCGCACTTCATGGTGACATCGGCGGGAATGGGATACTCGATGTCATGCGAATAACCGAGCTGCAGCTTCAGCGACTTGCCCTCGACCGCGGCGCGGTAACCGACGCCGTTGATCTCGAGATTGACGGTGAAACCCTCGGACACGCCCTTGACGATGTTGTTCAACAGGGCACGGGTGGTGCCCCACATCATGCGGGCATGCTTGGTTTCGTTCTTGGGCTTCACCCACAGCAGGGAGCCGTCGAGGGTGACCTCGACATTGTCCTTGATGGTGAGATGGGACTCGCCCAGCTTGCCCTTGACGGTGATATCGGGACCGGAAATCTGAACGGTGACCCCCGACGGCACCGAGACCGGGTATTTGCCGACTCGCGACATGTGAGAGCCCTCCTCAGAATACTTCGCAGAGGACTTCGCCGCCGACATTCTGGGCGCGAGCCTCAGTGTCGGACATCACGCCCCGCGGGGTGGAGAGGATGGTGATCCCCAGCCCATTGGCGACGCGGCGAAGGTCGGCGATCTTGGAATAAACACGACGGCCCGGAGTGGACACGCGCGAGATTTCCCGGATCACCGGCTGACCCTCGTGATATTTGAGCTCGATGCTGAGCTGAGCGATACCGGGACGCACCTCGGCGCGCGAGTAGCCGCGAATGTAACCTTCGCGCTTCAGCACTTCGAGGACGTTGGCACGCAGGCTCGACGCCGGCGACGAAACGGTGGCCTTGTTCGCCCGCTGTCCGTTACGGATGCGGGTGAGCAGGTCGGCGAGAGGATCGGTCATGGACATGGATCGTCCTCCCTTACCAGCTGGACTTGACCATGCCGGGAATCTGACCCTGCGAGGCGAGCTCGCGGAGCTTATTCCGGCACAGTTTGAACTTGCGATAATTGCCACGCGAGCGGCCCGTGATCTCGCAGCGCAGACGCACGCGGATCTTGGACGAGTTGCGGGGCAGTTGCGCCAGCTTCAGGGAGGCTTCGAAGCGCTCCTCCGGGCTGACGTCGCGGTCGTTGGCGGTCGCCTTCAACTTCGCGCGACGGGCGGCGAACTGGGCCGCCATGCGCTCGCGCTTCTTGTTGCGCTCGACCGAGCTGATCTTAGCCATTGCCTAAATCTCCACTCAAGCCACGAACGGCATATCGAAGCCCTTGAGAAGCGCCTTGGCTTCCTCATTGGACTTGGCCGTGGTGACGAAGATGATGTCCATGCCCCGGATGGTCTCGACCTTGTCGTAGTCGATTTCGGGGAAGACGATCTGCTCTTTCAGACCCAGCGAGTAATTGCCGCGGCCATCGAAGCTCTTGCCGGGAACGCCGCGGAAATCGCGGACGCGCGGCAGGGCGATGTTGATCAGGCGGTCGAGGAACTCGTACATGCGCTCCGCACGAAGAGTGACCTTGCAGCCCACGACCTGGCCTTCGCGCAGCTTGAACTGGGCGATGGACTTCTTGGCCTTGGTCACCACCGGCTTCTGACCGGCGAGCAGGGTCAACTCGGCGATCGCCGACTCGATCTTCTTGGCGTCCTGGGCGGCTTCACCGACGCCCATGTTGATCACGATCTTTTCCAGCTTCGGCACCTGCATGGGGTTCTTGTAAGAGAACTCCTTCTGCAAGGCGGGCTTGACGACCGTGTCGTAGTGATTACGCAAGCGTGCCATCTGACTATCCTTTCCGCCTTACCGGTCGATGACTTCGCCGGAACGGCGCGCAACGCGCACCTTACGGCCGTCTTCGAGGATCTTGTGACCGATGCGGGTCGGCTTGCCGTCCTTGGGGTCTTCATGGGCGACGTTGGAGACGTGCAGCGACGCCTCCTTCTCGACGATCCCGCCCTGCTGGGTCTGGGACGGACGAGTGTGACGCTTCACCATGTTGACGCCCTGGACGATGACACGCTGCTCGGACGGCATGGCGGCGATGACTTCGCCCTTCTTGCCTTTGTCCTTGCCGGCGAGGACCAATCAGGACGGCTGCATTGGTGTCGAACCGGATCGAGGAACCATCGGCGCGATGGATTTCCTTGGCGGTACGAACGATGACGGCGCGATGCACGTCACCCTTCTTCACGCGGCCCCGCGGAATCGCCTCCTTGATGGAAACGACGATAACGTCGCCCACCGTGGCGATGGTCCGGTGCGAGCCGCCCAACACCTTGATGCACTGCACCCGGCGGGCACCCGAATTATCGGCGACTTCCAGGTTGGTTTGCATCTGGATCATGATGTCTTTTCCTTATTTCCAGTCGCGGTCATCAAGCCTGCGGCTCGACGATCACTTCCCAGCACTTGGTCTTCGACAGCGGACGGCATTCGCGGATGCGGATGGAATCCCCAATCTTGAAGACGTTGTTTTCGTCGTGGGCGTGGTACTTCTTGGAGCGACGGATGAACTTCTTGTAGATCGGGTGCATCACGCGCCGTTCGACGCTGACCACCACGGTCTTTTCCATCTTGTCGCTCACCACGACCCCTTGCAGAATGCGCTTCGGCATTTGGATGGGCCTCCTTAGGACGCGCTTTTGGCGCGCTGGCCGAGCAGCGTCTTGATGGTCGCGATCTCGCGACGCACGGTACGCACCCGAGCGGTGTTTTCCAACTGGCCGGAGGCCCGCTGGAAGCGAAGATTGAACTGCTCCTTCTTGAGCTCGATGACCCGCTCTTTCAGCTGGTCAATGCTCTTCTGGCGCAGATCGGCAGCCTTGGTCGCCATGACTAGATGTCCCCGATCCGAGTGACAAACTTGGTCTTGATCGGCAGCTTCGCAGCGGCCAGAGCAAAACCGTGACGTGCGATTTCCTCGGCGACGCCGTCCACCTCAAAGAGGATGCGGCCGGGGGCCACGCGGGCGGTCCAGAACTCGGGAGCACCCTTACCCGAGCCCATGCGGACTTCGGCGGGCTTCGACGAGACCGGCAGGTCGGGGAAAATGCGGATCCACACGCGGCCTTGACGCTTCATATGACGGGTCAGGGCACGACGGGCGGCCTCGATCTGGCGGGCGGTGATCCGCTCGGGCTCCAGAGCCTTGAGGCCGTAGGCGCCGAAATTCAAGGCCGAACCACCCTTGGTCTCACCCTTGATCCGGCCCTTGTGGGCCTTACGGTATTTAGTGCGCTTGGGCGAAAGCATCTCTCAAACCCTCTCGATCAGCGGCCGGTAGGGGCGGTTTCGCCCGCAGCCCGCTTGTCCTGAGCCATGGGGTCGTGGGCGAGAATCTCGCCCTTGAACACCCACACCTTGACGCCGCAGGCGCCGTAGGTGGTCATGGCGGTGGCAACACCGTAGTCGACGTCCGCACGCAGGGTATGCAGCGGCACGCGGCCTTCGCGGTACCACTCCATGCGGGCGATTTCGGCACCGCCGAGACGGGCGCATGGCCGACTGCACGGCGCGCTTCATGGCGCGACGGAAGGCGACACGGCGCTCGAGCTGCTGGGCGATGGACTCGGCCACCAGCTGGGCATCCAGTTCCGGCTTACGGATTTCGACGATGTTGAGGTGAACCTCGCCACCGGTCATCTTCGAGAGTTCCTTGCGGAGCACCTCGATGTCCGCGCCCTTCTTGCCGATCACCACGCCCGGACGGGCGGTATGGATGGTGATGCGGGCCTTCTTGGCCGGACGCTCGATGACCACGCGCGACACACCGGCCTGAGCCAGCTTCTCGCGCAGATACTTGCGCAGCTTCAGATCCTCGTGCAGCAGCTTGGCGTAGGTCTCGTCCGCGAACCACCGGGAATCCCAGGTGCGGTTGATGCCGACGCGAAGGCCGATCGGATTGACTTTCTGACCCATCTGCTTACTCCCCCGCCGCTTCGGCGCGTTCGCGCACGATGACGGTCAGATTGCTGAACGGCTTCTCGATGCGACCGACGCGGCCACGGGCCCGCGCCTTCCAGCGCTTCATGACCATGGCCTTGCCCACATGGGCTTCGGCCACATAAAGCCGGTCAACGTCGAGCTGATGGTTGTTCTCGGCGTTGGCGATGGCCGATTGCAGCACCGTCCTCACGATGACGGCGATCCGCCGCTTGGAGAAGGTGAGTGCATTCAGCGCAACGTCGGCCTTGAGACCACGGATGCTCTCGGCAACCAGGTTGAGCTTGCGCGGGCTGGTGCGGATGGAAGCCAGGAACGCCTTGGCCTCGGTGTCCGCCAGGACCCTTTCTGTGGGTTTCTTGCCCATGGCTTACTTCCTCTTCGCCTTCTTGTCGACCGCATGGCCGTAGAACGTGCGGGTCGGCGAGAACTCACCGAACTTGTGGCCGATCATGTTCTCGGTCACCAGCACGGGGATGAACTTCTGGCCATTGTAGACGCCAAAGGTCAACCCGACGAACTGCGGCAGGATGGTCGAACGACGCGACCAGATCTTGATGACCTCGTTGCGGCCGCTGGCGCGGGCCTTGTCGGCCTTTCCCAGCATGTAGCCGTCGAGGAAGGGGCCTTTCCAAACGGAACGAGCCATTTTTCAGCCCCTCCTACTGAGTCTGACGGCGGCGCATGATGAGCCGGTCCGTCTTTTTGTTGCTACGCGTCTTCTTGCCCTTGGTCGGCTTGCCCCACGGGGTGACCGGATGACGGCCTCCCGAGGTGCGGCCTTCGCCACCGCCATGGGGGTGATCGATCGGGTTCATGGCGACACCACGAACGCTCGGACGACGACCCATCCACACGGCGCGACCGGCCTTGCCCAGCGAGACGTTCTGCTGGTCCGGGTTGGACACGGCACCGATGGTGGCCATGCACTCGCCGCGAACCATGCGCAGTTCACCGGAAGCCAGGCGGAGCTGGGCATAGCCCTGATCCTTACCGACCAGCTGGACGTAGGTGCCGGCCGAACGGGCCAGCTGACCACCCTTGCCCACCTTGAGCTCCACGTTGTGCACGATGGTGCCAACGGGGATGTTCTTCAGGGGCATGGCGTTGCCCGGCTTGATGTCGGCCCGCTCCGAGGCGATCACCACGTCACCGACAGCGAGACGCTGCGGGGCGATGATGTAGGCCTTCTCACCGTCGGCATAGCTCACCAGAGCGATGAAGGCGGTGCGATTGGGATCGTACTCGAGCCGCTCGACCGTGGCGGCCACGTCGAACTTGTTGCGCTTGAAGTCGATGATGCGGTAACGGCGCTTGTGCCCGCCGCCACGCCACCGAACCGTCACCCGACCGGTGTTGTTGCGGCCGCCCTTGGAGCGCAGACCTTCGGTCAGGCTCTTCTCGGGCTTACCCTTCCAGAGTTCCGAACGATCGACCAGGACCAATTGGCGGCGGCCCGGCGTCGTCGGCTTGAATGTCTTCAGTGCCATGGCGTCAGACTCCCGTGGTCACGTCGATGGAGTGGCCCTCGGCCAGCGTCACGACCGCCTTCTTGACGTCGCTGCGCACGCCGATCCGGCCGCGGAACCGCTTGACCTTGCCCTTCTGGATGAGGGTGTTCACGGCGGTGACCTTCACCCCGAAAATACCCTCGACCGAGGCCTTGATCTCCGGCTTGGTCGCATCCAGCGGAACCTTGAAGGTCACCTGGCGGAACTCGGAGCCCATGGTCGCCTTTTCGGTGATCACGGGGGCGCGGACGACGTCGTACATCCGCTCCTTGCTGATGACGAGCTTGCTCATTTCAGGCGAGCCTCCAGGGCTTGCACCGCGTCCTTGGTCAGGACCAGGGTGTCACGGCGCAGGATGTCGTAGACGTTGGCGCCTTGGCTCGGCAGCACATCCACATAGGGGATGTTGCGGATCGCCAGGGCGAAGTTCGCGTTCACGGCAGCACCGTCGATGAACAACACCGAGTTCAGACCGAGCTTGGACAGCGTCGCCGCCATGTCCTTGGTCTTCGGCGAATTGGCCGAGGCGGTGTCCAGCACGATGAGCTTGCCGTCGGCGACCTTGGCCGACAACGCGGTCTTCAGCGCCAGCTTACGCACCTTCTTGGGCAAGTCGTGGGCGTGGGAGCGCACAACCGGGCCGAAAATGGTGGAGCCGCCGCGGAACTGCGCCGAGCGCAGCGAACCCTGACGGGCCCGGCCGCCGCCCTTCTGGGCGAAAGGCTTCTTGGTGGTGCCAGAGATCTCGCTGATCGTCTTGGTCTTATGATTGCCGGACTGGCGCTTGGCCAGCTGCCAGTTGACGGCGCGGAACAAGATGTCCGTGCGCACCGGCAGGCCGAAGATCGCATCGGCGAGTTCGATCTCACCGACGGTCTGGTTGTCCAGGCTGATTACGTTCGTCTTCATCGCCTTGATCCTTTACTCGGCCGAAGCCGCGGCCTTGACGCCGGCCGGGAACGGCACGCCATCAGGCAGCTTGCGCTTCACCGCGTCGCGGATGAGCACCCAAGACCCCTCGTGACCGGGAACCGAACCCTTAACCAGGATCAGGCCGCGATCGGAATCGGTGGAAACCACCTTGAGGTTCTGAGTGGTCACCTGCTCATCGCCCATGTGACCAGCCATCTTCTTGCCCTTGAACACCTTGCCGGGGTCCTGGCGCTGGCCGGTGGAGCCGTGAGAGCGGTGCGACACCGAAACGCCGTGCGTGGCTTCGAGACCACGGAAGTTCCAGCGCTTCATACCGCCGGCAAAACCCTTGCCGATGGTGGTGCCGGTCACGTCCACGAACTGACCGGGGATGAAATGGGCGGCGGAGAGTTCGGTGCCGACCTCGAGAACGTTCTCGGCGGTCACGCGGAACTCAACCAGCTTCTTCTTCGGCTCGACCTTGGCCTTGGCGAAGTTGGCGCGAGCGGGCTTGCTCACGTTCTTCACCTTGGCCTTGCCGGCGCCGAGTTGCACGGCAATATAGCCGTCGGTTTCCACAGAGCGGGTCGAGACCACCTGACAGGTGTCAACCTTCAGCACGGTGACGGGCACGTGAGTGCCGTCCTCGGTGAAGATTCTCGTCATGCCGACCTTCTGGGCGATGAGACCGGATCGCATCGTTCAGTATCCTTAGAGCTTGATCTCGACGTCGACGCCGGCGGCCAGGTCGAGCTTCATCAGCGCATCAACGGTCTGGGGCGTCGGATCGACGATGTCCAGCAAACGCTTATGCGTGCGAATTTCGAACTGCTCGCGCGACTTCTTGTCGATGTGCGGGCTACGGTTGACGGTGAACTTCTCGATCCGGCTCGGAAGCGGGATCGGTCCGCGCACCTGCGCCCCGGTCCTCTTGGCGGTATTGACGATATCGCGGGTGGACTGGTCCAACACGCGGTGATCGAACGCCTTAAGGCGGATGCGGATGTTCTGGCTATCCATGTTCAAGTCATCCGTCAAATCGGATCGGCGCCCCACCTTTGTGGAGCGCCGATCGGTGTGAATTCGTTCAGGTTCAAAGAACCTTCCGCAGTCAGCTGGCCCCATGGTTTTTCAACGTGTGGAGCCGGCTCTTACGGAAACAGCCGAAGCAGAAGGCGGGTTTATACAGAGAGTCAGGGGGCTTGGCAAGGATGATTCGGCACGGGGTCGGCATCCTTGTTCGACAGACCGACCGGCATCTCTGCGATACCGTCTTTTCAGCGAAACGGCCCCCGGAGGTTTCCCTCCGGGGGCCGCATCGTTTTGTCCGGCAAGCAGAAGCTTACTTGACGATCTTGGCAACCACGCCGGCGCCGACGGTACGGCCGCCTTCGCGGATGGCGAAGCGCAGGCCCTGATCCATGGCGATGGGGGCGATCAGGGTCACGATCATCTTCACGTTATCGCCCGGCATCACCATCTCGGTGCCTTCCGGCAGAGCCACGACGCCGGTGACGTCGGTGGTGCGGAAGTAGAACTGGGGACGATAATTGGTGAAGAAGGGAGTGTGACGACCACCCTCTTCCTTGTTCAGGATGTAGGCTTCAGCCTCGAAGTCGGTATGGGGCGTGATGGAGCCCGGAGCCGCCAGAACCTGGCCGCGCTCCACGTCCTCGCGCTTGGTGCCGCGCAGCAGGGCGCCGATGTTGTCGCCGGCCTCGCCCTGGTCGAGCAGCTTGCGGAACATTTCAACGCCCGTGCAGGTGGTCTTGACCGTCGCCTTGATACCGACGATCTCAACTTCCTCGCCAACCTTGACCACGCCACGCTCGACGCGGCCGGTCACCACGGTGCCGCGGCCCGAGATCGAGAACACGTCTTCGATCGGCATCAGGAACGGCTTGTCCTTCGGACGCTCAGGCTGCGGGATGTAGGCATCAACTTCGGCCATCAGCTTCAGGATGGCGTCGCGGCCGATTTCCGGCTGCTTGTCTTCCAGGGCGCACAGGGCCGAGCCGCGCACGATCGGAATGTCGTCGCCGGGGAAGTCATACGAGCTCAGCAGCTCGCGAACTTCCAGCTCGACCAGATCCAGCAGCTCGGGATCGTCGACCATGTCGCACTTGTTCATGAACACCACCAGCGCCGGCACGCCGACCTGACGGGCCAGCAGGATGTGCTCGCGGGTCTGGGGCATGGGGCCGTCGGCCGCCGACACCACCAGGATGGCGCCGGTAGGCGGTGAAGGTGGCGCCGCCGGTCTCGGCCAGGATCTTGGTGATCGCCGCGGTCAGCGAGGTCTTGCCATGGTCGACGTGACCGATGGTGCCGATGTTGCAATGCGGCTTGTTACGTTCGAATTTAGCCTTAGCCATTTTTCAACCCGTCAGATCGCGGCATCGGCCGCATTGTGTCAAACCCATGGTCCCGGTCGATACGGCGGCGGGAGAGTGGAGCGGGTGAGGGGAATCGAACCCCCGTCATCAGCTTGGAAGGCTGTTGCTCTACCATTGAGCTACACCCGCCAGTTCGTCCCGCACGGCCGCACCGCCTGGTGCTCAACCTGTAGAAACCGCTTTTCCGTCACCCGGCCCGAACCGGGGCACCCGGCCCCGCTGGGGGAATTATGGTGGAGGGGGGGGGATTCGAACCTCCGTAGACTTTCGTCGGCAGATTTACAGTCTGCTGCCATTAACCGCTCGGCCACCCCTCCACACCGTCATCCGGTTTTTAGCCGGGGCGACGGGAGGGCTGTACTATGGGAATTTGATGGCGCTTGTCAATCCGAAAAGAGAGGGTTAAATCCCCCATCCCCGGAGGGCGCCATGAAAAATCGAGATGACCGTAATTCCCGTCACCAGCCGCGACGCCAAGGTCCGGTTTCCCACTCGCGCGGCGGCGGCGGCGGAAGCTCCATCTGGCTGTACGGCCTTCATGCGGTGAATGCCGCCCTGGCCAACCCCGACCGCCAGTTTCGCCGGCTGGTGGCCACCAATGAGGCGGCCAAATCCCTGCCCGCCTCCAAGATGGCCGTCGAGCACCTGGACCGCACCGATATCGACCGGCTGCTGCCGGCCGGCGCCGTCCATCAGGGCGTGGCCCTGCTGGTGGAGCCCCTGCCCGCCACCACCATCGAGGACGTGATCCGCACCGCCGACATGGCCGAGCGGGCCATGATCCTGGTGCTGGATCAGGTCACCGATCCCCATAACGTGGGAGCCATCCTGCGCTCGGCCGCCGCCTTCGGCGCCATGGCGGTGGTGGCCCCCGACCGCCACGCTCCCGACGAGACCGGCACCCTGGCCAAGGCGGCCTCGGGGGCGCTGGAGCGCATGCCGCTGGTCCGCGTCACCAATGTGGTCCGCGCCCTGGAGGATCTCAAGAAGGCCGGGTTCTGGATCGCCGGATTGACCGCCGATTCTCCCAAGACCCTGGCCGAGGCCGGGCTGTCGGGCAAGGTGGTTCTGGTCCTGGGGGCCGAGGGCGAGGGCATGCGCCGCCTGACCCGCGAGCATTGCGACCATCTGGTCCGCCTGCCCATGACCGGCGAGATGGAAAGCCTCAACGTCTCCAACGCCGCCGCCATCGCCCTGTACGAGATGCGCAGAGAGGGCTGATGCTGACCGGCCTTTACCAGATCGCCTTCGCCACCGGGCTCATGACCCTGCTGGGCCGGCTGGTCCTGCGGCGGCCCGAGGGAATCGGCCTCCAGGTCATGGCCGGCTGGGGGTTGAGCTGTCTGGTCCTGACCCTGTGGGGGGTGGCCCTGCCCCTGTCCCTGCGCCTGCCCGCCTGGGGGCTGGTGGCGGCCGCTGCCGCCGGCCTGGCCCTGACCCGCCACAAGCCCTGGCGGTCTGATCTGGCCGAGGCGGGAAAGCTGCTGGCCCTGGCCGCGCCCCTGCTATGGGTGATGGCCCCCATGGAGGCGTCCCAACTGGACGTCTTCGCCCTGATCCTGCCCAATGCCGCCTATCTGGTCGATCACGCCGCCTTCCCCCATGCGCTGGGTCCGGCCGCCTTTTCCGACGCGCCGGTGGCGCCCTACAATACCGGGATCGTGCCGTTCCTGGGCTCCCTGGCCGGCGGCGGATTCGCCGCCAACGGCATCGCCCTGTTCACGGTCGTCCTGCATCTGCCCGCCGCCTGGCTGCTGGGCCGGGCCTTGGCCGGGGGCAAGGCGCCCGGCTGGGGATTGGCCGCCTTCGGCCTTTTGCTGGCCACCGGGCTCAATCCGGGCTTCGTGCCGCGAGTCTCGTTCGCCGGCTATGGCGAGGCCCCCCTGGCCATCGCCTTGATGTTCGCCGTCTGGCTGGGAGCCCAGGTGCTGGAAGACCTGTCCGCCGAGCACGACTGGCCGCCCGCTCTGATCCCCTTGGCCCTGATCCTGGTGGTGCTGGTGGCGATCAAGCAGCAGAGCATCGGCCTGTTCCTGTCCCTGGCCGGCGCCGGTCTGGTGATGGCGGGCCTCACCCTGCCCCGCTCGCGTTGGTGGCCCGGTCTGCGCGCCCTGACCATCGCCTGCCTTCCCGCCCTGCTCTTGTATCTGAGCTGGCGCGCCCATGTGGTCTGGCGCTTTCCCACCGGCGAGTTGATCAGCGATACCGCCGGCGCCTGGCGCGATGCCCGGCTGAGCGAGATTCTGCGCGACATGGCCTGGGTGATCGGCAACAAGCTGTTCCTGTTCGGGCCGCTGCTGCTGGTCCTGGGGCTGGCCTTGCGCCCTCCCGCCCGGCTGTCGTCCACCACCAGGATGATCGTGCGCCTGACCGCTTTGACCTCGGCGCTGTTCACTCTGTTCCTGCTGGCCACCTTCCTGCTGCATTTCGGACGCGAGCATTCCTATTTCCGCTACAGTACCCAGCTGTCCCAAGCCATGGTCCTGGCCCTGGTCCTCTGCGGGCGCGATCTGGCGAGGCAATGTCCGCCCCTGCCGCCGGTCTGGAATCGCATCCTGGCGGGGCTGGCCGTGGCCCTGATGCTGGCGGCGCCGGTGGCGGGAAGCATCCTGCTGCGCTTTGACCGCGACATGCCCCAGCCGCTGCTGCGTTTCGTCGCCACCCATCTGGCCGCAGAATTACGGCCCGACGACCGTATCGCCCTGATCCTGCCCGGTGACAACGGCACCAGCGGCATGGCGCTGGAATCCCTGCTGCGCTTCGCGCCGCCGCGCCGCCCGAACCTGAGCGTCAGCCACCATCCCGCCTACACGCCGGGCCTGCTGAGCGAACTGGCCGCCCAGGGCGTGACCCAGGCCCTGCTGTCATGCACCGACGCCGCCCAGGGCGCCCTGGGGCTGCCACCGGGCGCGGCGGCATTGCTTCGCTGGGAATCCGGGATGTGGAATCCCGTCCGCCTCTGGCCCTATCCGGCCTCGGCGAAGCGCGGCAAATGGGGCTGGACCAATTTCATCGCCGAGGAACCCTTCTGCCTGGGAACGCCGAGCGGAGGAAAAGGCTGATCACACCCCTTGCGGGGAACCATGATCACCACTAATTTGCCCCCCGGAACGCCGGTTTAGCTCAGCTGGTAGAGCACCTGATTTGTAATCAGGGGGTCACGGGTTCGAATCCTGTAACCGGCACCATTTTTCCTTGCGTCAGCAACAGCCTCTTCATCCTCCTCGCACATCCGCGAATTGATTGAGCCTGCCTCAGGCTATAGGCTGGCGACAGAATGAACGAGGGGATCATGGTGGGACATCTCGGAAATGCGGACGATGAGGCAATTGCCGCCTTCATCAAGCGCTGGGAACGCTCCGAAGGGGGCGAGCATCGCACCTATGTGATGTTCCTGACCGAGTTGTGCGACATGCTAGGCGTCGACCGACCCGACGTGCTGGGCGACACCTACGGGTTCGAACGCCGGGTCGACCTGATCCAATGGGATGGCAGCACCAAGCACGGGCGGATCGACCTGTACAAACGAGGCAGCTTTGTCCTGGAGGCCAAGCAGGGCAGCTTCAAGCCGGGTTCCGATCCTTCCGGCACGCCGCTGAAAAAGAAGAGCAAAGGCCACGGCGTGCGCGAGTCCAAGACCTGGGACGACGCCATGATGCGCGCCCGCGCCCAGGCCAAGCGCTACATCGACAATCTGCCGGCCGAGGAAGGAATCCCTCCCTTCCTGATTGTGGTCGACATCGGCTATTCCTTCGAGCTGTTCGCGGATTTCACCAAGACGGGCCGCCATTACACTCAATTCCCCGACACCCGCCGCTTTCGTTTCCAGATCGGTGACCTTGCCGATCCCATCATCCGCGACCGGCTGCGCAAGGTCTGGACCAATCCGTGGGAGTTGGACCCGTCCCGGGTCTCGGCCCGCGTCACCCGCGATATCGCCGACAAGCTGGCCCGGCTGGCCCAGTCGCTGGAAAGTGAT
>JACQAD010000083.1 GCA_016195125.1 Magnetospirillum sp. | reverse complement strand
GACGGTGGCCGCCCCTGAATTGGCGACCAGCACATCCGGCCGCTGATCGCCGTTGACGTCGCCGATGGCCAGTGAATAGGGGCTGGTGCCGGTGGCCATGGTATGGGCGGTCTTCAGGCTGCCGTCGCCGTTGCCTTCCAGGATGGATATGGTGTTGGTGTCGTAATTGACCGTCGCCACGTCCAATTTGGCGTCACCGTTGAAGTCGGCCAGGGAGATGAAGAGTTCCCGGGTTCCGCCCGAACCGGTGGCGGTGGCGGTGGCGGTGCCGAAAACGCCGCTGCCGTTATTCAAGAGGACGGATACGCTGGAATCATGGTCGTCGGTAACGACGATGTCGGCGCGCCCGTCACCGTTCATATCGCCCAGACTCACCGACGAGACGTTGTGGGTGCTGCCGGCTCCCGAATAGCTGGTCGCCGCGCCGAAGGTGCCGTCGCCATTACCTTGCATGACGTAGATATGACCATCGGTGTGGGGAGCATTGTTCCGGCCAAAATCGGCGACCACCATGTCGAGTTTACCGTCGCCGTTCAGATCGGCGGTGGCGATGGGGGCGGTGCCGGTGGCTACGGTGGTGGCGGCGCCGAAGGTGCCGTCGCCGTTGCCGAGCAGGATGGAGGCGGCGTTGGCGCTGCTGGTGTTGACCACCACATCCAGCTTCCCGTCATTGTTCAGATCCCCCACGCTGAGGAAGGACGGGCCGGTCCCAGTGGCGGCGGTGGCCGGTGTGGCGGCGACGAAGGTGCCGTCGCCTTGGCCCAGCATGATGGATACGGTGTTGTCGCCGTTATTGCCGACCACCATGTCCAACTTGCCGTCGCCGTTGAGGTCGCCTAGGCCGATCGACAGAGGTGTGGTTCCGACCGCAGTGTCGGCATGGGCCTGGAAGCTGGCGGTCGTACTGGCGGTACCGGTGGTCATGGTATCGGCGCCGGTGCCGCCGGAGACGGTCTCGATCCCGCTCACGACCACATTGTTGGTGCCGGCTGCCAGGGTCAGATGCTCGGCGGCATCGCTGGTGCCATGAACATTGACCGAGCCGCTGAGTACCTGGGTCATGGTCAGGTGACTGGCGGCGCCGCCGGAGGTCAGATAGATGTCGCCCACATTGGTGGTGGCCAGGGAATGGGCGCCATTGGTGACGGTGACGGAATTGCCGCTGCCCACGGCGGTAACCGTGGCGGTGGGATTGTCGATGGTCAGCACCAGCGCGCCGCCGCCGTTCTGGGTGACGGAAACGGCGCCGGTGCCGCTGATCTGGCTGGTGAAGGTGCCCATTCCGGTGACGTTGATGGTTTCGAAATTGGGCAGATTCAGGGTGGTGTTGGTGGGGCCGTAGGTCCAGCTGAGGCTGTCGGTACCGGCGCCACCGTCCAGTCCCAGCGGAACCGGCCCCAAGGCGATCACGAAGGTGTCGTTGCCGCTGGAGCCGATCAGGCTTTCGATGCCGTAGAAGGAATCGTTGTGGCTGACGGCGGCATAGGTGTGGCTGGTATTGCCGCTGACCGTGTTGCCGCTGCCGGCGTTGATGTTGATGGTGACGCCCGAGGCAAAGGCGGCGTTGGCATAGCTGAGGACGTCGGTGCCGCTGCCGCCGAAGATGATGTTGTTGCCCAGGCTGGGAGTGATGATGTCGTTGCCGGCGCCACCGAAGATGATGACCCCGCTGGGGGCGCCGCCGGCCCCGGACAGCAGGCCGCTGGTGTCGATGGAATCGGCGCCGCTGGTTCCCGAAACGATGTAGGCGCGGTCGTTGATGCCGGTCATGCCCGACAGGCCGGGGATGTCATTGAGGGTGACGCTGCTTTCCGGGTCGGCGGCCTGGATCTGGGTGATGGTCTTGGGCGCGTGAATGGTGCCGATCGTCGATCCGCCGCTGAACTGGTTATAGAGCTTGACGTAATAGTCGGAGGGGCCGCCCTGGACCTCGATCCGGCTGTTGCTCAGATCGGTGAAGGTCAGGCGGTTGGTGGAACTGGAATCGGTGATGGTGTAACTGGCGGCGAACTGATTCTGCGCCAGGACGTATTGGGTGTTGCCGGAGCCGCCGGTATAGGCGGTGGTGGCGGTGGTCATGGTCAGGGTGTCGTCGAAGGTGGTGGTGGTGGTGCCGCCGCCGGTCAGCGGCGAGGTCGTGGTCTGGTTGACGGTGATCAACGAGGCGTTGGTCGGGCCGATCAGGCCGGAATTCTGGACGGCGGTCATGGCCGCCGCCAGGGCCTGGGCGAAGGCGTCGGCGGCGTTGGTGCCGCCGGTGGCGGCGATGCCGCCCAGGGTCTGGGCCATGGCGGCGGCGGCGGCCTGTGCCGCACCGGTATTGGTCCCGAAGGCGCCGTTGGCGGCATTGGCGTTCTGCCCGAGAGCATTGGCGGCCTGGGCCGCGGCGGCGGCCATGGCCGAGACCGATCCGAACGCCGAGCTTTGGGCGGCAAAGGGGTTGGCATTGGCGGCGGCCTGGGCTGCCTCGGTGGCGCCGGCGCTCTGCTGGATCGCCGCCTGGGCGGCGGCCGCCGCCGCGATTGTGGCGGCTTCGGCGGCGGAGATCCCGGCGGCCTGGACGGCGGCCTTGGCTTCGGCGGCCTTGGCCTCGGTTCCGGCCTTGGCGGCATCGGCGACCTTGGTCTCGGCGGCGGCCTTCTGCTGCTGCTGCTGTTGTTGCTGCTGCTGTTGTGGATCGCCCCGTTGCTGGATGGGCGGCTGGGCCGGCGGCAGGGATTGGGTGGCGCTGCCGTACATTTGCTGAATCTGCTGCGGCGACATGGTGGTCGGCGGCGGCGGCGGCTGGTTGTAGCTGGCCAATTGGATGGTCTGGTTGGGTTGCGACATCACCTGGATGCCGGCGCCGCTCTTGATGGCGATCTGGCCAACCTTGCCGCCGGCATCGCTCAGCAGCGACACGGTGTTGTTGCCGCCTTCGGGGGCGGCGATGCCGGCCACGGTGGTGCCGCGGACGCCGATGGTCAGCACTGGCGTCTTGACGGTCATGGCGTCGGGGGCGGTCTTGGCGATTTCGCCGCTGACGAAGCTGAAGGGGCCGTTGGTCACCGACAGGGTGGACGAGCCGCCGTTGCTGTCGGGATCGTAGCTCAGTTGCTCCAGCACCATGCGGGCGCTGTTGCCCACCGAGAAGGTGGACCCGTCATTGAGGACCAGGCCGACACTGCCTTGGGCGCCGGTGGTGACGATGTCGCCCTCGTAGACCGGGCTTCCCTTGGCGGCGGCTTGGGTGGTGCCGTCGGCATGGCGAATCTCGGCGGCGCCCTTGACCTGATCCACTTCGCCGATGGCGGAAGGACCGGGCGAGGCGGCAGCCTGGGCGAACTGACCGGGAGCCAGGGGGCCGGCCAGTCGGACGGCCAAATCGGCGGGAATCCTCGCCCCGGCCGGAGTGAACAGGTCCGGGGGCTGGGCGATGGCGAAGAAATCGGTGACCACCACCCGCGCGCCATTGGCGCCGTCGATGACCAGATTGGGGCCGATCCGGTGATAATCCGCCGAAGCCAGGGGGAAGCCGGAGGGAACCGTCAAGGGCGCGCCGGACGCGGCATCCAGCAGTATCGGAGTGGAACTCGAGCCGAAGATATGGACGCTGGAGACGGTCATGGCGCCCTCCCCCTATATCATAAGAATTAGTTGCAATTGAGGCAACTAGCTCTGGCAAATTCAACCTCAAGACTATAACATGCCAATGTTCTGATACGAAGGGGGTAAGTATGTTCGTCCGAGGCCGGCTGGTATTGGCTGTTACGTTGGGTTGCCTGGGGTTGGCTTCGCCTGGACGGGCCGACGATCTGCATCAGCTGGTCACCGACATGCTGTCGTCCAACCAACGCATGGCCGCCGCCGCCGCCGATGTGGAGGGATCCCGTAATCTGGTCGAAGTGGCGCGCGGGGGCTGGTTTCCGACGCTGACGCCGACGGTCAATTACGGCTACGAGCACTACAACAAGCCCTCCGGGTCCGAGGACACCTCCGCCTATCGCAACGAATACGTCGCCTCCTTGAAGCAATTGCTGTGGGATTTCGGAGCCGTGGATGCGGGGATCGACCGTGCCAGCGCGACCCACAAGCAGTCGGAAGCGATCCGCGAGGCGGTGCGCCAGGGCCTGATGCTGGAGGGCGTCTCGGCCTATTCCAATCTGGTCCGGGCCATCAAGCAGCTGGCCTTTGCCCGCGAATCCGAAGCCAATATCCGTCGGCAGACCGGCCTGGAAGAGGCTAAGGTCAGTCTGGGCTCGGGCCTGTCCTCGGACGTGCTCCAGGCCAAGGCTCAATTGTCCGGGGCCGAGGCGGCGCGGGTTCAGGCGGAATTCGCCCAGGCCCAGGCTCAGAACCGTTTCCGCAACATCTTCAACAAATCCATGGAAAACGCCCAGACCATGGTGATGCCCAAGGTGCCGCGCGACCGCCTTCCGGCCAGCCATGCCGAGGCCCTGGCGGCGGCCCGCTCCAACAGTCCCTCGGTTCAGGCCGCCGGCTACGTGGTGGAAGCCGCCAAGAGCCAGCGCGAGGCCACGCGGGCCTCCGCCTTCTTTCCCAAGGTCGAACTGGTGGGCGAAGCCAAGAACAAGCGCAACGTCGCGGGAACCTTGGGGACGCAGCAGGAGATGGTGGCCAAGGTCGAAGTGTCGCTGCCCTTCAACCTGGGCTTTACCGCCATCAACAGCCTGAAGGCCGCCGACAGTTCCATGGTGTCCGCCGACCGTCGGCTGGCCGACACCCGTGACCAGCTGGAAGAGCAGGTGGGCAACGCCTGGGAGAATTACATCCACCAGCGCGCCCGCGCCGAAACCCTGCGCAATCAGGCGGTGCTGGCCAACGAGTTCCTGACCCTGGCCCGCAAGGAGCGTCAGCTGGGCAATCGCTCGCTGATCGATGTGCTGGCCGGCGAGACCGCGCTGATCAATGCCCAAAGCCAGGCCGCCTCGGCCGAGGCTGACGTGGTCATCGCCGCTTATACGGTCTTGGCGGTGACCGGCAGTCTTGATCCGGCCTTCGTCCGTTAAGCCCCCGGAACCGTCCCAGGACGGCGGGAGAGAGCCATGAACGCGCTTTTCCGCCGTCTGTTCGATCATCCCCTGATCCTCGCCGAACTGGTGGTCGCCTCGCTGCTGATCAACCTGCTGGGCTTGGCCAGCACCCTGTTCGTGATGCTGGTCCTCAACCGCTATGTCCCCTATGGCGTCGACGCCACCCTGGCCACCCTGACCGGTGGGGTGTTGCTGGCGGCGGCGCTGGAATTCGGGTTCCGCGAGGCGCGCATCCGTCTGGCCGGGGCCATTACCGGTCCGGCCGAAGCCCTGCGCGGCGACAGCGCTTTCTCCGCCCTGGCCCAGGCCCGGGTGGCGGTGCTTGACCGGCTGCCGCCGGGTTTGCTGCAAGACATCATGCGCGGCCTCGATCTGGTGGACCGTGTCTTGACCCCGGCCAATCTCTGCGCCGTCCTGGACCTGCCCTTCGCCGTGGTGACCCTGATCGCCCTGGGCTGCCTCAGCCCCGTGCTGGCGGTTCTGGCGCTGATGTTCATGCTGATCTCCATCGCCACCATCATCGTCGGTGAAGCCATGCTGAAGGAGCCGGCGCGGCTGGCGGGCGAGGGCGAGACCCAGGCCCAGGCCGCACTGGGGGCCGCCATCCACAGCGCCGACGCGCTCCGGGCCTTCAACGCCGCCGGGCATACCATCGCCCTGTGGCGCAAGGCCCGCGCCCGGGTGCTGGCGGCGCGGCGCCGTCTGGGCGAGCGGCAGAACCTGGTGCAATCGGTGACCCAGACCGTGGGGGTTCTGCAAGGCATCGCCATCGTCACCGTCGGGGCGGTGCTGGCGGTCAAGGGCGAGATGTCCATCGGCGGGCTGGTGGGCGCCAATATCCTGGCGGCAAGGGCGCTGGGGCCCATCAACCGCATGGCCGGTCTGGCCGAGATGTTCGCCCGTGCCGATCTGGCCCTGCGCCGGGTCGCCGATTTGATGCGCCTGCCCCGCGAGCAGCAGGCGGGCATGGCCCTGAAGGCCGTCAGCGGGCGGCTGGAACTGGTGGACGTGGCCTTCGCCCATCCCGGCTCCACCGGCCCCCTGGCCGAGCACCTGTCGGTGCATCTGGAGCCGGGGCAGGTGCTGGCGGTGTCCGGCCCCAATGGCAGCGGCAAGACCACTCTGGCTCGCCTGCTGCTGGGCCTGATCGAGCCCATCCGTGGGCAGATCCTGGTGGATGGTGTGGAATTGCGGCAATTGTCCATGGAATGGTGGCGCAAGCAGGTTGCCTATCTGCCCCAGGAGCCGGAATTGCTGGACGGGACCATCGAGGAGGCGGTCAGATCCGCCAATCCAAGCCTGGACGAGGAGGGGCGCAACCGGGTGCTGCGCCTTGCCGGGCTGCGGCCCTGGCTGGACACTTCGGTGGACGGCATCGGCACTCCCATCGCCAATGGCGGGCGCAACCTGGCCCTGGGAGTGCGGCGCCGGGTGGCCCTGGCCCGAGCCCTGGCCTCGGGCGGCCGCTTCGTGGTGTTCGACGAGCCCACCGAATCCCTGGATGCCGAGGGGCGGGCGGCTGTCTACGATGCCATGAACACCCTGCTGGCCAGCGGCGCCACCATCATCGTGATCTCCCATGATCCCATGCTGCTGTGCGGCGCCACCTATATGCTCGACCTGGGCGTCAAGCCCGTGCCGGCCCTGGCCGGCCCGATCCAGCGCGAGGCCGCCCATGCTTGAGCGCTGGTCACGTCTCCTGGCCCGTCTGGCCGGTCCTCCCCCCGAGAATCCCGAGGACGAGGCCGACCCGGTCAGTCTGGGCACTCACCTCTTCCTGCTGTGCGGGACGCTGCTGGTGCTCGGCGCGGTGGTCTGGGCTTATTTCGGCACGCTGGACGTGGTCAGCCAGGCCAGCGGCGAGGTTATCCCCTTCAGCCAGCTGAAATCGGTCCAGCACCTGGAGGGCGGCATCGTCTCGGACATCATGGTGCGCGAGGGCGAAAGCGTTGCCCGCGATCAGCCGCTGGTGGTGCTGCAATCCACGGCCAGCGGCGCCGATTTCAACGAGATGTCCATCCGCATGGCGACCCTGCAACTGACTCTGGCGCGGCTGGAGGCGGAAGCCGAGGAGCGGGCCGAACCCAACTTTCCCGCCGATGCCCGCCAATCCCATCCCGAGTTGGTGGACGCGGCGGCAAGCCTGTTCCAAAGCCGGCGGGCCCGGCTGATCTCCACCCTGGGCGGGCTGCGGGAGGCGCTCAGTCAGCGCGAGCAATCGGCCAACGAGGTCGAGGCCCGGCTGCGCAATTCCCGCAACACCATCGGCCATCTCCAGGAACAGGTGCGGATCAGCGATTCCCTGGTCAAGGAGGGGCTGTCCAGCCGCTATACCCACCTGGCGTTGCTGCGCGACCTTTCGGCCCTGCGCTCGCGCATCGACGAGGACGAGGCGGTGGCCCTGCGCACCCATGCCGCCATCAAGGAGGCCCGCGCCCAGATCGAGACCGCCCGTCAATCCTATCGCCAGGAAGTGGTCGAACAGATGACCTCGACCCGTCGCGACCTGGACGAGTTGAACCAGCGTTTCAGCAAGGTCAGCGACAATCTGGAGCGCACCATCATTCGCTCCCCGGTGGACGGGGTCGTCAAGACCCTCTACGTCGTCACCAGGGGCGGGGTGGTCAAGCCCGGCGGGACCGTGGTGGATCTGGTGCCGGCCGGCGACCGGCTGATTATCGAGGCTCGCCTGCCCAATTTCGACATCGGCTATGTTTCGATCGGGCAGCCGGCCAAGATCAAGCTGGCCTCCTCGGATGCGGTACGCTTCGGCACCATCGCCGGCAATGTGGTCCATATCGGTCCCGACACCACCATTACCGACAAGGGGGCCACCTTCTACAAGGTGCGCATCGAGACCGAAAGCGACCACTTCCAGCACGGTAAGAGCCGCTATCGCCTCTATCCCGGCATGCAGGTGATCGCCACCATCCATACCGGCGAGCGCACGGTCCTGGCTTATGTTCTGGAACCATTCATCGGTGCCGCCGATTCCGCCCTGCACGAACGTTGACCGGGTCGGGCGTCGATCGCCGGGCAATGCTTCGGGCATGAAGTCCCGCTGCGGGGGTGAGGAGGGCTGCACCGGCCCTCGCCTTGACCCGATCGGTCAAAGCCGATCCTTCCCGCCACGCCCTATGCGCAAGGGCTGTTGTCAGGACTGGCGGAGGGCGGCGACGGCGACCTTGTCGGTCTTGAAGACGTGGTCCATCAGCCAGTCACGCAGGAAGGACAGCATATCCATGGACAGGGCGGCCTTGCCGTGGCGGAAATCCTCGGTGAACGCCACGACCTTGCCGGCCAGGGCCGCATGGGCTTGCCGATGCCGGTCCAGGCTGGCGAGGCCGGCCTCCGCCCAGATGCGCTCTTCGCGGGCGAAGTGCTCGGCCACATAGGCGGCCAGCTTGTCCAAGATGTCGCCCAGTACGGAATTGCCCTTGGAATGCATCATGGCGTCGCTGAGCTCGTTGACATAGGCCACCAGCTTCTGGTGGTCGGAATCGATGGTCGGGTGACCGGTCAACCAATTGTCGCCCCATTTCAAGGTGGGGGCGCCGTCATGGACACCCATCAGGAAATTATCCACCACGGCCCGCAGGATCTCCGACTGGCCGGTCAGCTGGACCGAGCCGTCCAGCATGGCCGAAGCCGAGCCCCGCATCTGGGCCGCTTCCTTGACCACCCAGTTGATGGAGGAGGCGACCATGGTGGTGCCCTGGGCGGCTTCCTGGGCCGAGCGGGCGATCTCCTGGGTGGCGGCGCCCTGCTGCTCGACGGCGGCGGCGATGGAGCTGGAAATCTCGTTGACGTGCTCCACCGAGCTGGTGATCTCGCGGATGGCGATGACCGCCGCCTGGCCGGCGCTCTGCACTTCGGCGATCTGCCGGGCGATGTCGTCGGTGGCGGTGGTGGTCTTGTCGGCCAGTTGCTTGACCTCGTTGGCGACCACCGTGAAGCCGTGACCATGCTCGCCGGCCCGCGCCGCCTCGATGGTGGCGTTAAGGGCCAGCAGGCGGGTCTGGGAGGCGATGGTCTGGATGAAGGTCACCACCGTGCCGATGCGGCTGGAGGCCTCGAACAGGGATTGGACGATGCCGTCGGTGCGGATGGCGGTCTCGGCGGCCTTGACGGCGACTTGCGAGGCTTCGTTGACCCGGGCGGATATTTCCTCGATGGAAAAGGCCAATTCCTCGGCGGCGGCGGCCATGGCCGTCGCCGCCCCCGAGGATTGATCCACGGATTCCATCTGGGAAACCGTCTGGGTGGCGAAACTGTCCATCTCGCGGGCGGTGGCTTCGGCGCCGCTGGCGGAATGGGCGACCGACCCGATAATGGCGGCCACGTCGGAATCGAATTGGCCGATGAGAGCGTCCAGCTTGCGGCTGCGCAATTCCTTGGCGGTGCGTTCGGCGTCCTGGCGGACGCGCAATTCCTCCATGGTCAGGGCATTGTCGCGGAAGACCCGCACCGCCTTGGCCATCAACCCCACTTCGTCGGTGCGGTGAATGCCGGGAATGTCCACCAGAAGGTCGCCGCCGGCCAGACGGTTCATGGCCAGTTCCATCATCAGCACCGGCCGCCCGATGGAGCGCGCCGACAGCGACCCCACCAGCAGCACGCTCAGCAATGCGCAGACGCTGACCAGGGCGATCAGCATTCCGACCTGGCTGCGGGTGCGGTTCTGCCGTTGATTGGCCTCGTTCATGCCGTCATGGGCCATGGCGGCGAAGTCGTGGATGCGCGGCTGCAGGGCCGCGAACAGGGTCCGCAGCTTGGCGATGCGGGCCTGCTGTTCCAGATGGGCACTGCCATAGGCGGCCATATCGGCGGAATAGCGGGTCGCCATGGCGCGGAAATCGTCCTTGGTGGAATTGGGCAGGGCCGCCGAATCGATGCCGATGTCGAATTGCAGGGCCTGACCCTTGCTTTTGCCCAGGAAGGACTCGTCCTGGTAGAGCATGAAATCCTTTTCGGCTTCGCGCAGGCGGAGCATCCGGGCCTTGAGATCGTCGGTATTGGGCCACATCTTCAACTCGTCCTCGATGGCCTTCACCGAGGATTTGAGCTTGCCGCGCAACCCGTCGCTTTCGGTCAGGCCGAGGGCCAGGGTGATCTCGGACAGTGACTTGAACTGGGTGGCAACCTCGGTCACCGCCTGTTCCAGACCGGCGATCTCACCACCGTGGGTGGCCGCCACCGGCGATGATCTGATGCCGGAAAGGGCGATGTTGACCGCCTGGGCCTGGGCGTCGAAATCATCGATGAACCGGCGCTGGCGCTCGGCGGTCAGGCCGTTGGCGGCCGTCTGCATGGTCAGGGCGCCGGCGCGGATGTTGTTGGACATCTCCCACAGGCGCTGATATTCGGCCTGATCCTCGATGGCGCCGGTGATCCGGTGCTCGCCCAAGCCGTAGACACTGCCCACCAGCACGCCCACCGCCGCCACCATGCCGATCAGCAGGGTGAAGCGGGCCTGGATGCTGATGTCGCGGAACCAGGGAACGTCACCATTGGCCCACCATTGCGGCAAGTCATGCCGCAACCGGCCGACCTTGGCCGCCAGACCCGCCCAAGGCATGCGGGGAGCCGCGGCGTCCAGGTTGTCGGAATAGGTGGCTTCAATGGTTTCGGTCATCTGTCACACCGCGCAGAGTCAAATACCCCATCCCCCAGACGGCGGATTATGATGAGGGTTGGTAAGGGCGGTGGTTAACGTTGGGTGAATGTTGGATGACAGGAGCGTGATAATTTAGGTGAATACCCGCATGACTGAAACTGCAATGAAGTCGTCATTGTACATATTCCAGGAAGTTTCACAGCATGAGCTGCCAATTTCTACTTCTGTGGAGGTCCAGTTGGACGATATCGATTGCGCCGCCGAACGGGTCGAAAGCTTTAATCAGGTTGCCCTGAATGCAGTCTTGTCCCGCCTGTCGGGTCCACTGTCCAGTGGTGTGTGCAAGTCCTGCTTCGACATCATCGAGCCGGAGCGCCTCGACGCCAATCCCCGCGCGCGCCATTGCAGCTATTGCGCCGCCGAGGAAGAGGCCCGCGGCCATCAGCATCGCCGCTGCGGCCCGCGCTGAATTCCCGCCGGGGGGATTTATCGGGGGAGAGGGGGGCGCAATTGATGGAATCGTCCCCATATATAGGCGGACGTTCCCTCTCTCCCGATCACGGTGCAGACTTGATGACGGAAAGCACGCCCTTTGAACTCAGCCGCATCTATGCCAGCGGCTGGAGCGCCGGCCGCAAATGCGCCGCCGACGAAATGTCGGAAATCACGGAATTGTCCGGCAGCCTCAACCCGCACGAGGGTGTCGCGGAGCGCGAACGCTGGAGCAAGGGCTTCCAGGACGCCGCCTATCGTCGCATCACCACGCCGGTGAAGTTCCGCGACCGCATGGCCCGCAACGGGCATTAGCCAGTCTGCACGGTCTCTGGTGACCGTCAGATGGACTCGACCACGTCCACGGCCACGTGAACCTGGTGGTCGCCGCCGCCCAGAACCACGCCCCGGATGGGGCTGACATCGTCGTAATCGCGGCCCCAGGCGACCACGATGTGGTCCTGGCCCGCCACCATGTTGTTGGTGGGGTCGAGGTCCAGCCAGCCCCAGCCGGGCTGGTACACCGACAGCCAGGCATGGGAGGCGTCGGCACCCACCATCTTCTCCTTGCCCGGCGGTGCGATGGTGCGGATATAGCCGCTGACATAGCGGGCCGCCAGCCCCATGGCCCGGGCGCAGGCGATGCCCACATGGGCGAAGTCCTGACAGACGCCCTTGCGCTCCTCGAAGACGGTCAGCAGCGGCGTGCCGACGCTGGTGGCCTCGGGGTCGAAGTCGAATTCCTGGAAAATGCGGCGGGTCAGATCCACCAGCGCCTCGGTCAGAGGCCGTCCGGGAGGGAAGCTGGGCCGGGCAAATTCGGCGGCCTCTTCCAGCACGGGCACCTGGGGCGAGGCGAAGACGTAATCCATCACCGATTCATCCAGGCCGCGTCCGCCCGGCCAAGTGTCCAGCCGCACGGAATCCCAGGCCGGCACCGCCAATTGCGGCAGGGGCGGCTGTTGGTTGGTATCGACCAGGAAGGTGGATTCGATCTCCAGGGTGGAGTGGGGCGCCTGGATGGTGAAGAAGGTGGTGGGATTGCCGAAATAATCCTGGCCGCCATCGTGGAGCACCGCCGGCTCGGGACGGATGGTGACGGCGACCTTGGTGATCTGCTGGCCGTCCACCTCGCGCGGGCGCAGATGGGCGGCGTGGTGGGACAGCTGTACCGGCTCGGTGTATTTGTAGGTGGTGCGATGGCGGACCCGGAATCTCATGGCAGCATCACCTTCGGCGCTGTCGGCAGGCGCCATTGGGCATGGGTGAAGTAGGTTCGCGACACCTGTTCGGACAATTCCCACAGCCTTGATTGCAGGAAATCCAGCAGGCGCTCGGCATCGTGATAGCCGGCGTCGCGCTCATAGCGCGACAGCACCACCACATCGGTGGTGCGGATGGTCCCCGACAGGATGGTCATCAGCTTCTGCTCGGGCTGATAAAACCCGCTGTCGTCGCCCATATTGGCCAGAAGATCCATGTGCCGGGCCAGGGTGGCGACCTGGAAGCCCAGCGAGCGCGGATTGCTTTCATCGCAGAGCAGCAGGTCGAGGACGCCGGCCAGACGCGGTGCCGCCAGATAGCGCGACCGATAGGTCATGACGCTGTCCCAGACCTCCAGCAGCAATTCCAGGGGGACCGCATCCTCGCTCTCGGCATCGGTCAGCGCCCCGCTGATGGTTTCCACCAGACCGATGGCGCGTTCGATGCGACGGCCGGAATCCAGGAACAGCCATTGCGGCCCGCGGGTCATGTTCTCCATGGCCAGACCGCTGATGGCCTGCATGGTCAGGACCACCGAATTGAGGCGGCCGATGACGTCGCCGTCCAGGATCTCGGCCTCCAGGTGGCCGACCTCTTCCCGCAGGCGCTGGGGCAGGGACTCGGGATGGTCGGCCAGGGCGTCCGGCGGCAGTTCCAGGCCCAGCCGGGTCATGGTGCGGACGATGCTTCGAACCTGTTCGGCATCATCCTGGGCCAGGGAATCCTCCATATGGCCCAGCATGGCCCGCAACAGACGGGTGGTGGCCTCGCAACGCTCGAGATAGCGGCCCAGCCAGTACATGTTGTCGGCCACCCGCGACGGCAGGTCGCGGTTGTCGCGGGTCAGCCGGACCGCCGGCGCTCGGGCGCGCAGGACCGCCTGGGAATCCCGCTTGGCGGTGGAGGTGATCCAGACATCCTTGCTGCCGCCGCCGCCGGCCTGCAGCCTGGTGGCCAGCAGATCGCGCTCGGCGGACAGGCGGGCGAGGCCGCCGGGCAGAACCTGCCAGCCGCGCTCGGTGGCCAGGGCGAAGACCCGCAGCACGCAATGCTGGGATTCCAGATGGCCGCCGGTCCAGACCGGCACGGTGGAGGTGCCGCCCAATTCCTGGGCCACCCAATCCCAGGGCCGCGTATTGATGGCCTGGCGCAATTCGGCGGCCTGGGACTCGGTAAGGGCGGCGCCCACCGCCGGCCGGTCCCGGTTGACGAAGGCGGGGCGGATGATCAGCCGCTCCATATTGTTCAAGACGTAAGCGCAGGCATCGGGCTCGCCGCACCACCAGGTCGCCACCGAGCCCAGGCTCAGTTCCTCGCCCAGCAGGTCGCGGGCCAGGGCGGGCAGGAAGCCCATCAGGGAGGCGCCATCCAGCAATCCCGTGCCGATGGCGTTGGCCAGGGCGACGTTGCCGGCCTTGGCCGATTGCAGCAGACCGGCCACCCCCAAGGTGGAATCGCCCCGCAATTCCAGGGGATCGCACCACACGCCGCCAGTGCGGCGGAAGATGACGTCCACCCGCTGCAACCCGGTCAGGGCCTTGAGGTAGACGTTGTTGTCGCGCACCGTCAGATCCTCGCCCTGGACCAGGGTGATGCCCAATTGCCTTGCCATGAAGGCGTGCTCGAAATAGGTGGCGTTGTAGGGGCCGGGGGTCAGCAGGACGATGCGGGGGTCGTCCTTGTGACGGGGCGACAGCATCTGCAGCGAGCGCCGCAGGGCATCGAAGAACGGCCCCAGACGCTCCACCTGCAGCGAGCGGTGCAGTTCCGGCAGGACGCGGCCGACGATGGAGCGGTTCTCCAGGGCATAGCCCGAGCCCGAAGGGCTTTCGGTGCGGTCGCCCAGGACCATCCACTGGCCGTTGGGGCCGCGCGCCAGATCGGCGGCATAGACATGCATGTGCCGCCCGCCCGCCGGCCGCCAGCCGTGACAGGGACGCAGGAAGCCGGGATTGGCATGCAGCAGCGCCGAGGGCAGCAAGCCGCGCGAGACCAGATTACGCCCGCCGTAGAGGTCGTCGATGATGGCTTCGAGCAAGGTGGCGCGCTGTTCGACGCCGCTGGCGATGTGCGCCCACTCATCCGCCGCCAGGACCAGGGGCAGGGGGTCCAGCCGCCATGGCCGGTCCAGTCCGGCCGGGTCGCCGTAGACGTTGTAGGTGACGCCGTTGTCGCGCAGCAGGCGCTGGCCCAGATCCCAGCGCCGCCGCATCTCCTCGGGCTCGTAGCCCATCAGGCCCTGGGTGAAGGCCTGCCAATGGGGGCGGACCTCACCGGATTCGGTCAGAACCTCGTCCCAAGCCCCCGGCAGCGGCCGGTAAACACTCGAGATGGACGCAACGGGCGAATCCCGGCGATTGCGTAACCTACGTTGGATCTTGACCTCCCCCTCGCGCAATGTCCGCTATCCCTATTGCAGTCTCAGATCCAAGGTATTCGGGTAGTCGGGATGAACCGCGCCACCATTGACCCGCATGGGCCCGTTCGTATGTCCGAATCCGAAGAAGCGGGCCCGCCTCCTGGCCTCGGCCTCGTATGAATTGACCGGGAAGGTATCATAATTTCGGCCGCCGGGGTGGGCGACATGATAGGTGCAGCCCGAAACCGCCTCGCCGGTCCAGGTGTCCACCAGATCGAACACCAGCGGTGTGTGGACGCCGATGGTGGGATGCAGGCAGGAGGCCGGCGCCCAGGCGCGATAGCGCACGCCGGCCACGAACTCGCCCCTGGTGCCGGTGGGGACCAGGGGGACGCGCCGCCCGTTGCAGGCAATGACATAGCGGTCGCCCTCCAGCCCCGTGACCTTGACCTGCATGCGCTCCACCGAGGAATCCACGTAGCGGACGGTGCCGCCGGCCCCAGGCTCCTCGCCCATGACGTGCCAGGGCTCGAGCGCGTTGCGCAATTCGACGCGCACGCCCTGATGGATGATGGCGCCGACCACGGGGAAGCGGAATTCCATATGGGGGGCGAACCAGGCCCGGTCGAAGACGAAGCCGCCGCCGCCCAGCCATTCCAGCACCTCGTCGAAATCCTTCTCGACCCAGTGGGGCAGCATGAAGCGGTCACGCAGGCTTGATCCGAAGCGCACCAGCTTCTGGGTATAGGGCTGGTCCCAGAAACGGGCGACCAGGGCGCGCAGCAGTAATTGCTGGACCAGGCTCATCCGGCAATGGGGCGGCATTTCGAAGGCGCGGAACTCCACCAGACCCAGCCGCCCGGTGGGACCGTCGGGCGAGTAGAGCTTGTCGATGCAAAGCTCGGTGCGGTGGGTGTTGCCCGAAGCGTCGATCAGGACGTTGCGCAAGACCCGGTCCACCACCCAGGGCGCCACGTTGGTGCCGGGGGGCGGCAATTGCGACAGGGCGATCTCCAGCTCGTAGAGGGTGTCGTCGCGAGCCTCATCGACGCGAGGGTGTTGGCTGGTGGGGCCGATGAACATGCCCGAGAACAGGTAGGACAGGCTGGGATGGTTCTGCCAGAAGCGGATCAGGCTGCCCAGCAGGTCGGGGCGGCGCAGGAACGGGCTGTCGGCGGGGGTCCAGCCGCCCAGCACCATATGATTGCCGCCGCCGGTGCCCACATGGCGGCCGTCGATCATGAATTTCTCGGTACCCAGGCGGGTCTGGTGGGCTTCCTCATAGAGGATCTCGGTGCTTGTCACCAATTCCCGCCAATGCTCCACCGGCTGGACGTTGACCTCGATGACGCCGGGATCGGGGGTGACCTTGATGATCTTGAGGCGGGGATCGTTGGGCGGCGGATAGCCTTCCACATGCACCGGCCGGCCGATTTCGGCGGCGGCGTGCTCGACCGCCTCGATCAGGTCCAGATATTGCTCGGCGGTTTCCATGGGCGGCAGGAAGACGTTCAGGCGCCCGTCCCTGGGCTGGACGCAAAGGGCGGTGCGCACATTCTCCGAGACCAGGCCGTTGGCGGTCTCGACGGGCCGCAGATCGACGGGAACCTGCTGCAAGATGGTGGCTCGGGGCTCGCCCGCGGCGGGGGCCCGCTCGGTCTGGGAATGCTGACGCCGGGACGGCGGCAGCGGCGGGCGATATTCGAAGGGGTCGCGCTCGTTGTGATAGGGATAGGAATCGGCGGAGATCCACGGCAGGGATTCCAGCGGCAGCCGGAAGCCCAAGGGCGAATCGCCGGGAATGGTGATCAGCTTGCCATCCCTGGTCGGCCAGGGGCCGGTGATCCAACGGAAGGAGTCACGGGCCTGCCAGGGCTGCAGCGGCAGGACATAGCCGGTCGGCGTGCCCAGGCCGCGCCGGAACACGCTGGCCAGCCGGGCCCGCTCTTCCGGGTTCTCCAGCTTGGAATCGATGGGATCGACGTTGATGGGCAGGGCCTGCTCGCGCAGCAGGTAATAGGCGGGGTCTTCCCAGGCGGGCATGGCGTAATCGGGATCGACGCCCAGATTGCGGCACAGGGCCTTGGAGAAGTCGCGGGCTTCGTCATGGGTGGGGGAATTGTCCTCGGCTTCCAGGGCGATCAGCTTGGGGTCACGCCACACCGCCTCCTCATCCTCGCGCCAGATCAGCGAGAAGGCCCAGCGCGGCAGGCTTTCGCCCGGATACCACTTGCCCTGGCCATAGGCGATCAGGGCGCCCGGCGCGAAGCGGTCGCGCAGGCGGCGGATCAGGGAATCGGCGAAGGCCCGCTTGGTGGGGCCGACGGCGCTGGTGTTCCATTCCTCGCCATCGGGATCCTCGGTGGAGACGAAGGTGGGCTCGCCGCCCTGGGTCAGGCGCACGTCGCCGCGCTTCAGATGCTCGTCGACCACGTCGCCCAGGCCGAGGATGGCCTGCCACTGCTCGTCGCTATAGGGCTTGGTGACGCGCGGGGTTTCCAGCACGCGGATGACGCTCATGCGGTGGTCGAAGCTGACCTCGCACATTTCCACGGCGCCGGTGATGGGCGCCGCGCTGCTGGGATCGGGCGAGGCGGCCAGGGGAATGTGGCCCTCGCCGGTCAGCAGGCCCGAGGTGGGATCAAGGCCGATCCAGCCGGCGCCGGGCAGATAGACCTCGGTCCAGGCGTGCAGGTCGGTGAAATCCTCGGCGGCGCCGACGGGACCGTCCAGCGCCTTGATGTCGGGAACCAGCTGGATCAGGTAGCCCGACACGAAGCGCGCCGCCAGCCCCAGGCGGCGCAGGATCTGCACCAGCAACCAGGCGGAATCCCGGCACGAGCCGGTGCGCAGGCCCAGGGTCTGCTCCGGGGTCTGAATTCCGGGCTCCATGCGGATGGTGTAGCTGATCTCCGCTTGCAGGCGCTGATTGAGCGCCACCAGGAAGTCGTTGGTGTGCACCGGCCGGCTGGTGTCGATGGTCTTCAAATAGGCCGTCAGCAGCGGCCCGGCCTCCTCGCACAGCAGGAACGGCTTCAGCTCGTGGTCGAGCATGGGGTCGTAGGCGAATGGGAAGCTCTCTGCCTCCGGCTCCAGGAAGAAGTCGAAGGGATTGACGATGGACATGTCGGCCACAAGGTCGACATCCACGGTGAAGTGGTCCACCGGCTCCGGGAAGACCAGCCGGGCCAGCCAGTTGCCCTGCGGATCTTGTTGCCAGTTGATGAAGTGGTTCTTGGGCTCGATGTCCAGGGAATAGGACAGAACCGGGGTTCGCGAATGGGGGGCGGGACGGAGTCGCACCACTTGTGGCGACAGGGTGACCAGCTTGTCGTAACGGTAGCTGGTGGTATGACGAAGCTTGACGTGAATGGCCATCGTATTCCCATACCCGGTGGCGAATTAGGCAGGCAGGGTAGCACAGGCCATTTGCACTGTGCGGAACAAAAGCTTCATGATTCGGCATGGCTGGGCAGCTGCCTTAAATTTGATCAAGTCCAATCGGGGTGTTACCCTGCATCCGTGAACAATGTTCAAAGGGGGCGTCCAGGATGAAGCAGAGCCAAGGTTCGTCCACGGCACTGGGATTGTTGTCCCAGTATGATCGCGGTCCCTTCTTTTGTGAGTTGACCTCGCCCCGGCCTGACGGCACAGCGGATCTGGCGGCCATCCTCACCCGCCTGAATTCCCTGGATCAGGACAGTCTGCGCCGGCGCACGGCCCTGGCCGACAAGGAGATGTTCGATCTGGGCATCACCTTTACCGTCTATTCCGACAAGGACGCCATCGACCGCATCCTGCCCTTCGACGTGCTGCCCCGGGTGATCACCGCCGGGGAATGGACGCGTCTGGAGGCCGGAATCATCCAGCGGGTGACGACCATCAACCTGTTCCTGGATGACCTCTATCACGACCAGCGCATCCTGGCCGACAAGGTGATCCCCGCCGATCTGGTCCTGGGCAATGCCAATTATCATGAGTTCATGCGCGGGCTGAAGGTGCCCTGCGGCACTTATTCCCATGTCTGCGGCATCGATCTGATCCGCGATCAGGCGGGCGAGTTCAGGGTGCTGGAAGACAATGCCCGCACGCCCTCGGGTGTTTCCTACGTGGTCGAGAACCGCAACCTGATGCTGCAATCCTTCCCCGACCTGATGGATGGGGCCAAGGTGCGGCCGGTGGACAATTACGGCCTGATGCTGCGCCAGGCCCTGGTCGATATCGCCCCCCAGGGGGTGGATGATCCCACCGTGGTGTTGTTGTCGCCCGGCATTTACAACTCGGCCTTCTTCGAGCACGTCTTCCTGGCCCGCGAGATGGGAGTGCCGCTGGTGGAGGGGCGCGATCTGGTGGTCGAGAACGATCGGGTCTACATGCTGACCACCGCCGGCCGGGCGCCGGTTCACTGCATCTACCGCCGTATCGACGATGCCTTCCTCGACCCCGAGGTGTTCAGGCCTGATTCCATGCTGGGCGTTCCCGGCCTGATGGGGGCCTACAAGAAGGGCAATGTGGCCGTGGCCAACGCCCCCGGCACCGGCGTCGCCGACGACAAGGCGGTCTACGCCTACATGCCGCGCATGGTGAAATACTATTTGGGCGAGGAGGCGATCCTGCCCAACGTGGAAACCTTCATCTGCCGCGAGGCCGAGGCGTTGCAATACACCATGGACAATCTGGACAAGCTGGTGGTCAAGCCGGTGGGCGAATCCGGCGGCTATGGCATGATCATCGGCCCCAAGGCCACCCGGACCGAACTGGACGAGTTCCGTGCCAAGCTCAAGGCCGATCCCGACAATTACATCAGCCAGCCCATGATCGGGCTGTCGGTGTGCCCGACCCTGACCGATGGCGGCGTCGAGCCGCGCCACGTTGATCTGCGACCTTTCGCGGTGACCGGAGCCAAGACCGCGGTGTTATCGGGGGGGCTGTCGCGGGTGGCGCTGAAAAAGGGCTCCATCGTGGTCAACTCGTCGCAGGGCGGCGGGTCCAAGGACACCTGGGTGTTGGAGTAGATCATGTCCGAACTTCTCGCCCGCAACGCCGATTCCATCATCTGGCTGGCCCGCTACATGGAGCGGATCGAAAACCTCGCCCGTATCCTGGGGGTGGCCGAAACCTTCGCCCGCGACCGCTCCGGCGCCAATTGGCTGCCGGTGGTGCAGATCAACGCCGACGGGGAACGCTTCTTCGCCCGCCACCGGATCGCCGATGCCCAGACGGTTCCGCATTTCTATATCCTTGACCCGGAGAACCCGACCTCGATCATCTCGTCGGTGCGCGCGGCCCGCGAGAACGCCCGGTCCTTGCGGCCGCTGATCTCCATCGAGATGTGGCGCCAGATCAACCGCATGAGCTCCTGGATGACCGGCCTGTCGGCCAACGCGGTGAGTCCGGGCAATCTGTCGGCGCTGTGCACCGAGATCAAGGAAGCCTGCCAATTGCACGTGGGCATTACCGAGGGCACCTTCTACCGGGATCAGGCCCATTACTTCTACCATCTGGGCAAGAATCTGGAGCGGGCCGACCAGACCACCCGGCTGCTGGACATCAAGTATCACACCTTGCTGCCCCGGCCCGAGGATGTGGGCTCGCCCCTGGATATCAGCCACTGGAACGCCCTTTTGAAGGCGGCGGCCGGATATCAGGCCTCGCGGCGGGTGCTGGCCGGCTCCATCACCCCGAAATCGGTGGCGGCCTTCCTGCTGTTCTCGGATTCCTTCCCGCGTTCGGTGATCCTGTGCGTGCGCCAGATGGATTGGCTGCTGACCCAATTGCGCAGCCGCTATAATCTCAGGGGCGGTGGCGAGGCGCTGGAATTGCTGGACGAATTGCGCGCCGTGCTCAGCGACCGCAATATCGACGACGTCATCAATGCCGGGCTGCATGAATTCATCGACTGGATTCAAAAGCAGCTGATGCTGATTTTTGCGGAATTGCGGGAAGCCTTCTGCCCGTCGCGCTAATCCCGGCGGCGGATCAGCGCTCGGGCGGTGGGGGTTCGCCAGCCGAAATGGACCGAGGCCAGCCGCACCAGGATTGTGACGGCGATTCCGCCCAGGGCGGCCGGCTGGGCGGCGACCCCCAGGGGCAGGGCCAGGATCAGGAAGGCCGCTCCACCGGCCATGGCGGCGGCGGCATAGAACTCGCCCGGACGAAAGACCAGCGGATCTTGGCGAGTGATCAGATCGCGCAGTAATCCTCCGCCGATGGCGTTGATGATTCCGACCAGCAGAGCCGGTACCCAGTCCAATCCGGCGCTGAGCGTCTTTTGCACGCCGACCACGGCGTAGAGGCCCAGCCCCAGGGCATCGACCAGCAGGAAGGCCAGGGCCAGGCGGTTCAAGGCCTCGCCGAAGACCAATCCCAGGGCCATGGCCGCCAGAACCGTAAGCAGATAAGGCGAGGTCAGAACGGCGGGAACAAGCTGCAGGAAGACGCCGTCGCGCAGCAATCCCCCGCCCAGCCCGGTGACCAGGGCCAGGAAGAACACGCCCACCAGGTCGTACTCCTTGCGCATGGCGGTCAGGGCGCCGGTGATGGCGAAAAAGAACGTGGCGGCAAGGTCGAAGGCCAGGGGCAGGGTGAATTGGCCGATCAGCATGATGTGATCAGCCTTCGACCCGGTTGCGGCCGCCGATCTTGGCGCGATAGAGCGCGGTGTCGGCGCGGGCGACCACGTCCTTGAAGGATTCTCCGTCCCGGTACTGGGCGATGCCGAAGGATGAGGTGGCGGAGCCCAGGGTGGGGAAATCGGTTTGGCCGATGCTGGCCCGTAATTTCTCGGCCAGGGCGCGGGCGCCCTCCTGGTCGGTGTCGGGACAGATCACCAGAAACTCCTCGCCACCCCAGCGGCCGACGGTGTCCACGGCCCGGACGCCGTGGCGCAGACGCTCGGCGATCAGCTGCAGGACCAGATCCCCCACATGATGGCCGTAGGTGTCGTTGACCGATTTGAAGTGGTCCACGTCGGTGATGATGATGGAGACGGGCAGGCCGTAGCGCTGGGCCCGGTCCAGTTCATGGGCGAAGGCGTCGTCGAGCCGGCGGCGATTGAACAGGCCGGTCAGCGCATCGGTGATGGACGCCTTTTCCAGCTCGACGCTTTTCAGGGCCAGCAGGGCATAGGCCTCGGACAACTCGTTCTGGGCATCCTTGAGGGCGCCGATATTCACGGCGATGGAATGCTTGACCCGGCGTCCGTCGAACCAGTCGACCAGGGTTTCGTTCAACTGGTACCAGCATTCGTCACGATCGTTGAAATGCTCGAACACGGTACCAGCCGAGCCCGGGTCCGATGCCATGGAGAGTTCGGCGATCTTGCAGAAGATACAGGGGGAATCCTGATCATAAATGGCCTGGTGGCACGTCTGGCCCGGCAAGGCGCCGGTCTTGCGGCGCATGGCTTCGTTCAGGCTGACCAGTTCCAGGGTGACGGTATCGACCACGTAGATGGGAAACGGGATGACGTCGGAGGTTCCGTCCCGAATGGCCGTTTGTGCCGACACGGAGCGCCGGGGGGCGGCTGGAAGCCGGTCCTTCTTCAAGGCGAGGTCTTGAAGACGCGGGCGATCATGTCCCGAAGCTTGTCGGGCTTGATCGGCTTGAGGACATAGCCCTTGGCTCCGGCCTTGACCGCCTTCATCACCATGCCTTGCTGACCATGGGAGGTGACCATGATGATGTTGGCGGTGGGAAAGTCGGTCAGAATGGCGGTGGTCGCCTCGATACCGTCCATATCGGGCATGGTGATATCCATGGTGACGAGATCGGGCTTGACCTCGCCATAAACCTCCCGCGCCTTGGCGCCTGTGCCGGCGGTCTGTACCACCAGGTGTCCCATTTCGGTGAGCATCCCGGTCAGTGTGCGCACGGTCAGAAGCGAATCGTCGACGATCATGACCTTCAACGGGTGCATGCCTTCCCCCTTTTTCTCCTCGTCACCCAAGACATTCAGTTCCCCATCGAACAGCTCCGCCGGACCGATGAAATTGATGTCAGCTATACCACGAACAGTCGACATTTCGATTGAGGTAAAAATCGCCTTTTTGGGGCGATGTATGAGCTTGCCTTCATCAAGAATTGTCGGCGGCGACAAGATGACGTCGTTGTCCTTCTCCGCAAGGTCGGCGGTGGCATGGCCCAGGATGGAGTTGACGACCTCGCCGGCGGTCTCGCGCAGGAACAATTCCTTTTCATGGGGCGCGATGTGCAGGCCGGCGGTGACCACGCTGCGAATATGCTGGAGGAGCGAACGGTCGAAGCTGAAGGCGATCCGCAACTGGATGGGACCACTGGTTTGAACCACGGAGGTGACATCGCGCAATTGCAATGAATCCATGCTGCCGGTACGCGGTTTAGCCCGCTCGACCTTCAGTCCGATCTCCTCTTGGAGGTAGTCCCGGCTGCGCGTCAGGACCGCCGCCATGGCCGGCGGAAATTTCAGACGATTGAAGCTCATGGATTGCGGCCGTCAGCTGGCGGGGGAAAGGGGATGCGGAAGCTGAAGGATGTGCCGTGACCGGGCTCGGAATGGATGCAGACCTTGCCGCCCAAATCCTCGACACTGGCGCGAACCGCGGTCATGCCGACACCGCGCCCGGACAGTTCGGTGGCTTCGCTCCGGATACTGAGGCCGTCGGCGAAGACCAGATCGGTCAGATCCCAGCCGCTGACGTCCTGGGCGGTGATCTCGGCGGCGCGGCGGCGCAGGGTATCGACGTCGATGCCGGCGCCGTCATCGGCGATCTTGATGTCCAGAAGATCCCCCTCCCTGACGATGTCGCAGGTGATGGAGCCCACTTCGCTCTTGCCGGCGGCCAGACGGGAATCCGGGTCTTCGATGCCGTGGTCGATGGCGTTGCGGAAAACGTGACCCAGCGAGCGCAGGAACGGCCCGAACACGTCGGGGTCGATGCGCACGTCGTCGCCGCCCACCACCAGCGGCGCCACTTCCTTCTCCAGGCGCGCCGAGATCTGATGGATCATCTTGTCGAACTCGGCCAGGGATTGCCGCAGCGAGATGGTGCGGATGGCGGCGATTTCCTCGATGACGGACGGAACTTCGTTCTCGTCGAGCAGGCCTCGGGCAAAGCGCTCGAAGCGCTTGGCCTGTTCCGGCGAAACGGTGACCACGCCACGGCGCATCATGAAATCGTCGCCCAGGGCCTCGCGCACGGTTTCCAGGTCGTCGTTGAGGATGCTTTGCCAGTCGTGGGCGAAGACCATGGTGGCGGCATCGGCGCCGCTGGCCCGGTCGCCCAGGCGCTGCAGCGAGGATTCGACGTCGTGCAGGATGGCGGGCAGGTGGTGGAAGCCCAACTGGTTGAAGGTGCCCTTGAAGGTGTGGATCGTGCGGTAGAGCACGGCCCGATCGCGGCCGCGCCACATTCCCGGACCATCCTGGGCAAAGCTGGCGAATTCGGCCACGGCATCGAAGAAATCGTTGCCGTAGGTGACCGCCGACACGATCATTTCGAGGCGTATCCGCTCGCGCGCCACCTGAGCGGCCAGGGCTTTTTCACCGGTGATATCGGTCAGCACCACCATGATGGCCTGGTTCAGGGGCTTGAACTCGGCCTTCAGAACCCGCTCGGCGATGGTGATTTCCTCGGGCAGCAGCGACAGATACAGCTCGCAGCGATCGGGATCCTCCTCGTCCAGGGCCTCCTCGATACAGGCTCTCAGCGTATCACGGGCATGGTCGTCGCCCGAGAACAGCAACAGGTCCACCGGCTTGCCGGCCGGCGAGCCGCCGAAGAAGGTCAGGCAGGCGTGGCTGAATTCCGGTTCGACCAAAAGATCACCGCGGAAGGACAAGAAGCCCTGGCCGGAATTGTCCAGCAGGGCCGAAACCTGATCGCTCTTGGTCTTGACCGTCTCCAGCGAGGCGGCCAATTCGCCGGTGCGATCGCGGACCCGCTCTTCCATTTCGGTGTAGAGAAGGGCGTTTTCCAGGGAGATGGAGGCCTGGGTGGCCAGCAGGTCGAGCACCGCGATACGGTTGCGGGTGAAGGCTCCCGCCGCCAGCCGGTTCTCCAGGTAAAGCACCGCCGACAGCGCGCCATGGGTGACCACGGGCAGGCACAGGATGGACTTGACCCCGGTTCGTCCGGCATAGCCTTCGGTAATGAAGGTATTGGGATTGGCGGCATTGTCGATGACCACCCGGTCGCGGGTGCGGGTGACGTATTGCAGCACCGATTGCGGCAGATCGTCGGAAGTGGGCGGCGCGGCGCAGCTGACCACCTCGATGCGGTCGCCCTCGATTGTGGCCTCGGCCTCGATTCGAACACTGTCGCCATGGCGCAGGATCAACAGGCCGCGATCGGCACCGGCATGCTCGACCACGATGCGCAGCAGGGATTCCACCAGCTTGCTCAGGACGATCTCGCCCGATACCGCCTGCTGGGCCTTGATGACGGTCATCAGGTCCAGCCCGTCGGCGTGGCCGCTATAGATCAGCGCGGCGGCGGCGGCATTGGACTGCGCGCCCTCGGCCAGGCGGGGAAATTGCTGGTCCAGCAGCTTGACCTTGGCCTGGGCTCCCCAGCGGGCATAGCAATAGCGGGCATTGCGCATATAGGTTTCGGCGATGCTGGGCAGGCCCTGATCAAGGCAGAAGTGGCCGGCGCGCTCGTTGGCGATCGCCTCGCAATGAAGCTGGCCGTATTCACGCGCCGCCAGGATGGCATCTTCGTAAAGGCGCATGGCCTCGTTGTGGCGATTGCCGATGGCGGCGATTTCCGCCTCGACCAGCATGGCGCGGGCGGCGAAGGTCTCGGCGCAATTGGCGGCCCACAGGGTCAGCTTGCGCCGATGTTCGGCCAGCCAGTCGTCGAGCTGGGCGCGGCGGGCTTCATCGGCATTGGGGTAAAGGGCGGTGATGGCCAGGGCGCCGTAGAAATGGTGCGAGGATTCGATCACCGAGGACGAGATCTTGGGCAGCATGGGCGCCGTCTCGTGGGAGGCGGCCAGGGAATCCTCGAACCGTCCCATCAGATAGGGCGTGATCTGCCGGATCACGTGATAGAAGGCGATGCCATAGCCATGGGCGGTGCCGACCAGGGCGTCATAGGATTTCTCGGCGCTGTCCTCGCCGGCGACGCCGTCATTGATCTCCAGGGTGATGCCCTGCAATTCGGCGATGAACAGCTCTTGCAGCCGCAGCATCAAGATGGCGAAGGGAATCCGCGAATTGCGGGCGAAGGGCGCATATTTGTGCATGTGGGTCAGCACCGCGTCCAGCGGCTCACCCTTTTCGAACAGCATCCAGCCCGAGGCGTAGGCCACATAGGCGGCATAGATCAGATTGCCGGTATCCAGGCAGGTGCGGAAGGTTTCCTCCAGCACCGGCATGATGGTGGCGATGGGCTTGCTCCATGGTGACACGAAATAGCCGTAGCGGAACAGCAAGGTACCGCGCAGCGGCGTCCCCGAGTAGCGCTCCCCCAATTGCAAAGCCAGTTCCGAGAATTCCAGCCCGGTGCGGAAGTCTTCGAAACGTCCGACCAGAGACACTGAATAGCCGGAAAAGGCGGCGCAGGAATCCTCGGTGAGGCCATGGCGCAGCGACAGATTGATGCCGCTCAGGCCCAGAAAGGGATAGAGCAGCGGGCGCACGTGATAGACCGCCGGAATGGCGTCGGCGATCAGGCCGATCAGGGCGCGGACCGCCGGAATCGAACATTCCGGCAAGTCGGCCAGACCGGCGATGTGGCGGCCTTTCAGATGCTCGGCCATTTCCCGGCGGGCATTATCCACGGCGATGGCAGTCTCGGCCTCGTTTTCAGGGCAGGTCAGGCCGAATTGCCCCAGGGCCGTGATGGCCACGGCGACGGCGTCGCCATAGCGTCCCGACACCATGAACATGCGGAACCGCAGACGCCAGACCTGGGCGGTCTGATCCTCGGAGCGCGCCTTGGCCAGCAGCAGGTTGAACAACTCGTCCGCCTGCTCGTGGTTGCCCACCAGATATTCGCACTCGGACAGATCCAGGTAGAGCCGGAAGGTCTCGTCGTGGCTCCGCTCCCAGCAATCGGGGGAAAGCAAGGCCCGCGCCTGGGCGAAATAGGAGCGGGCCGAGGCATTGGCCGAAGAGGATTTGGCCTTGCGCCCGGCCTCGGCATTGAAGCGGGCGATGGCCTCGCGTTCGTCGGCGCCGGTCAGCAGCTGGCGGCCGAGATTGAGGTGGTGGACCAGATCGAACAGGTTCTCCTCGATCTCGTCGGCGCTCAGCCGTTCCATCATCCGCCGTCCGATGTGCAGATGGGATGCCACCATCTCGGCGATGGGGATGGAGAGGTAGGCCGCCTCCTGGATACGGTCATGGGCGAAGACCAGCCGGTCGCCGCTGCGGATCAGGAATCCGCTCCGCACCGCTTCCTCGGTCTCGTCCAGGCATTGCTGCTCGGTACGGTCGTAGACCAGGCCCAACAGGGCGAGACTGGCGCCATTGCCCAGGCAGGCGATGCGGCGCAGTTCGGCCTGGTCGGTCTCGGGCAGGCGCCGCAACTTGGCGGCCATCAGCATGACCACGTTGTCGGAAAAGCCCATGGCGCCGATGCGCTCGATGTCCCAGGTCCAGGCATCCTGAGCCGGGTCGTAGGCCAGCAGCCGATCTTCCACCAAGGTGGTCAGGAACTGGATGGTGAAGAACGGATTGCCGGCGGTCTTTTGGTGGATCAACCGGACCAGGGGGGCCGCCTGCTCGGGCGAGCAGCGCAGGGTGTCGGCCACCATCCGGCTGAGATCGTCCGCCGACAGCGGGGCAAGGACGATGTCGCTGATCCGTCGTCCACCCTTGCGTACCGCGTCGATGGACAGCATCAGCGGATGGGAGGAATCCACCTCGTTGTCGCGGTAGCTGCCGATGACCAGCAAATGCCGGACATCGGGGCTGGTCATCAGATGCTCCAGCAGCTTCATGCTGCCGTTGTCCATCCATTGCATGTCGTCGAGGAACAGGACCAGCGGCTGTTCGGGGCGTGCCAGCACCGAGACGAAGCGGCGGAATGCCGACAGGAAGCGGACCTGGGCCTCGCCGGGGGGCAATTCCACCATGGGCGGCTGCTCGCCCACCACCAGCTCCAATTGGGGGATCAGCTCGATGATCTGGCGGCCGTTGGGGCCCAGCGCATCCAGAAAGGCCTCGCACCAGCGTCGGATATCGGATTCCGACGAGGACAGAATCTGGCGGATCAGGGAGTGGAAGGCCTGGGCGAAGGTGGCGTAGGGGATGTCGCGCTTGTGCTGGTCGAACTTGCCCGACCCGAACATACCGTCCCGCTCGACCATGGCGGGGTGGATCTGATTGACCAGGGCCGATTTGCCGACCCCGGAATAGCCAGATACCAGGACCAGTTCCGGTGTGCCGGTCTCGGAGACGCGAGCAAAGGAATCCAGCAAGGTGGCCGATTCCCGCGCGCGGCCATACAGGCGTTCCGGGATGGTGAGCTGGCCGGAGCGGTCATGTTCGGCCAGGGCGAAGGGTTCGATGCGGCCGCTTCGTTCCCACTCGGTCAGGCAGCGCTGGAAATCGGCGGCGGCCCCGGTGGCGGTCTGGTAGCGATCCTCGGCGGTCTTGGCCAGCAGCTTCATGATGATGGCCGAGACCTGCTCGGGGATGCCGCTGGCGCGCTCCGCGGGCGGTATCGCCTTGCGGGCGATGTGGCAATGAACCCATTCCCCCGGGTCGCTCGCGGAAAACGGCAGGCTGCCGGTGAACAATTCGTAGCAGGTGGCGCCCAGGGAATAGAGATCGCTGCGCCAGTCCACCGAGCGGTTCATGCGGCCGGTCTGCTCGGGCGCCATATAGGCGAAGGTGCCCGCCACCGTTTCCATGGCGTCGTTGTGGCGCTGCTCGCGGATCAGGCGCGAGGCGATGCCGAAGCCGGTGAGGTGGGCGGATTTGCCCTCCGGGTCCACCAGGATGTTGGCGGGGTTGACGTCCTTGTGGATGATGCCCTTGCCGTGGACCCTGGCCAGGGCCTGGGCCGCCGTCACCGCCAGTCGCAGGCAGCGGCTGATCTCGGTGGCGCGGGCCACGCCGGGACGTGCGCTGATCAAGCGGCTCAGGGGCGTGCCGCCGGGATCGGCCAGGACCAGGGCCAAGCGCCCGCCGATCTGATCGAGGGCCAGGGGAATTGCCGCCCATTCGGCCTCAAGTTCGGCTCGCAGCGAGAATTCGTGGTCCAGGCGATCGATGGTGGCGGGCAAGGGTTGATCGGAGACCGGCGTCAAGACCAGCAATCTTGCGCCATCGCCGGCCACGCCACGAGTCAGCGAAACCTCGGCATCGGCTCGCACGATCTCGGCGGCTCTGAATCCGGAAAGAACACTCATTCGAGACTTGGCTCCACCCACAAGGAACGTCTCATGGCCCGGTGCGCCCTCTTCACATGGCCGTTCCCGGCGCTAAGCCTACGTTGGTTTAGCCCGATGTTCAATTGCCTCAACCATTCGTTCGAGGCGAGCCTGAAAGAATTGTGCCCGACAACCGCTGTCATGGGCCATCAGGTGATAACCCGAGGCCGCAAAAAGCATAGGGCTGGCATTATCAATGAATAGACGTTGATTAGTTCACTATGATATCTGGAACGACACTCGTTGGCGGATGGTGGTTAAAATGCGAGATAATTCAACTGAAGGCATGGCTCCCGGAGATAGTTCTGGCGACGATATTAGAAAAAAAAGAAAAAAGTCACGGGAAAAAGCTCGTAATGCGAGTGGATTTGGCCGGGGGCAAGGCTTCGCCCAGGGGTTCGGCGGCGGTTTCGGCGGCGGGTTCGGGCCAGCCCAGATCATGCAGATGCTGCCCTTGATCATGGCCATGGGCGGCGGCATGCCCGGTGGCGGCGTGGCCAATTTTCAATTGCAGCTGATGATGTGGGCGATCGAGACCTGGCTGGATTATCTCACCGCCATGCAGGAGGTATTCGAGCGTGCCCTGGGCCGCTTGCGCGAGATGAATGTCTGTGGCGGCTTCATGGCCGCCGACGAAGGTGACGACGAGGACAAGGAATGGTGAGAGCGGATTCTTAGCCATGAACGGTCGACGCACGCCCTTGGACATCGCCATCATCGGCATGGCTTGCCGCTTTGCCGGTGCCGCTGACTGGCGCGCCTATTGGCGTAATCTGCTCGATGGCGTCGAGGCCGTTACCTTCCTCTCCGATGCCCAGATGCTGGAGGCGGGGGTCGATCCGGCCCGCCTGCGTGATCCCGATTACGTCAAGGCCGCCTTCCTGATCCCCGAGCATGATTGCTTCGATCCCGCCTTCTTCGGCTATTCCCCCCACGAAGCCCGCCTGATCGACCCGCAACAGCGCCACCTGCTGGAGGTGGCCTGGGAGGCCTTCGAGGATGCGGGCTATCCGCCGGGCGGCGATCACGGGGCGGTGGGCGTCTATGCCGCCACCGGCAGCGTCGTCACCAATTACATGATGAACGAGCTGGCCGACCACCCGGATTCCCGTGGCGCCACCGCCAGCCTGCTGCATATCGGCAACGATAAGGATTTCGCCGGCACCCGCGTCTCGTTCAAGCTGAATCTGACCGGACCCAGCCTCAACGTCCAGACGGCCTGCTCGACCTCGCTGGTCCTGGTGCATCTGGCCGTCAACGCCATCCGCAATGGCGAATGCGCCATGGCCATGGCGGCGGCCGGCACCATGCGGGTGCCTCATGCGGCGGGCTATATGGGGGTCAAGGGCTCCATCTTCTCGCCCGACGGCCATATCCGCACCTTCGATGCCGAAGCCGGCGGCACCGTGTTCTCGTCGGGCATCGCCGCCATGCTGTTCAAGAGCCTCGATCAGGCCCTGGCCGATGGCGATCATATCTACGGCGTGATCAGGGGAACGGCGCTCAACAACGATGGCGGCCGCAAGGCCAGCTATGCCGGGACCAGCGTGCGCGGCCAGACCGACGTCATGACGGCGGCCCTGGCCCAAAGCGGCTTCGATCCGGCGTCCATCGGCTATGTGGAATGCCACGGCACCGGCACGGCCATTGGCGATCCGCGCGAGTTCACCGCGCTGCAGCGGGCCTTCGACGGCGACGGGCGCCGGGACAAGTGCCCCATCGGCTCGGCCAAGCCCAATATCGGCCATTCCGAGCAATCGGCCGGGCTGGCCTCCATGATCAAGACGGCCCTGGCCATGGGTGAGGGGATGATTCCGCCCACCATCAATTTTCAAAAGCCCAATCCGCGCCTGAAGATCGACAGCACCTCCTTCTTCGTCAATACCGAGACGCGTCCCTGGCCGTCGCCGCTCGGCCATCCGCGCCGGGCCCTGGTCAATTCCCTGGGCATCGGCGGGACCAACGCGGTCGCGGTGATGGAGCAGGCGCCGGAAAGCCGGCCTCGTTCCGGTGCGCCAGAACGGCCGTATCATCTGTTCGTGCTGTCGGCCAAGTCGGCCCCGGCCCTGGACGCCAATGCGGCGCGCCATCGCGCCCGGGCCGAGGCTGATCCTGCCCTTTCCCTGGCCGATACCTGCCACACCATGGCGGTGGGGCGGGTGCATTTCGATCACCGCTTCGCCGTCACGGTATCGTCGCCGGCGGAACTGGCGGCGCGGCTGGCCGATTTCAAGGCCGATCCCAAGGCGGCGCGGCGTCAATCCCAGCCCCGGCGCATCGCCTTTCTGTTCAGCGGCCAAGGTGCCCAGATGGCCGGCATGGGCCGCGAGCTCTACCGGATCGAGCCTGATTTCAAGGCGGCGTTGGACCGTGCGGCGGCGGCGTTGTCGCCTCATCTCGACCGGCCGTTGCTCGAAATACTGTTCGAGGATGGCGAGCTTATCCATCAGACCGGCTACACCCAGCCCTGCCTGTTCGCCGTGGAATGGGCCCTGGCGGAGATGCTGGGCGGCTGGGGCATCAAGCCCGAGGCGGTGTGCGGCCATTCCGTCGGCGAATTCGCCGCCGCCGTGATCGCCGGCATCTATAGTCTGGACGATGCGGCCCGGCTGGTCTGCACCAGGGGCCGGATGATGCAGGCCTTGCCCGCGGGCGGCGGCATGGTCGCGGTCTTCGCCGAGGAAGCGGTGGTGGCCCAGGCCCTGGCCGCTGCCGATCCGGCCAGGCTAGGCATTGCCGCCGTCAACGGCCCCCAGGGTATTGTGATCTCGGGCGCTGCCGAGGCGCTGGCCCCGGTGGTGGCGGCGCTGGAGGCCCAGGGCATCGCCACCAGGGCCCTGACCGTCTCCCACGCCTTCCACTCGCCGCTGATGGATGCGGCCCTGCCCGAGCTGGAACGGGCCGCCGCCGCCGCCGAGGCCAAGGCGCCCAAACTGGCCTGGGTCTCGACCCTGACCGGTCAGTCCAAGAAAGAGGCGCCCGATCCCCGCTATTGGTGTGAGCAGGCCCGCCAGGCGGTTCGCTTCGCCGATGCGGTTCAGGCCCTGGCGGCCAGCGGCATCAAGGATTTCGTCGAGATTGGCCCCGGCGGGGCGCTGCTGGCCCTGGGGCGCGCCAATGTCGCCGCCGAGGGGCTGAACTGGCTACCCACCTTGGGCAAGGGCGGGGCCGAGAGCCGGACCCTGCTTGATACCATGGCCGCCCTCTACCGGGCCGGACATGACCCGGATTGGGCCGCTTTCGACGCGCCCTTCGATCTGCGGCGCCTGTCTTTGCCCACCTATGCGTTCCAGCACGAGCGGGTCTGGGCCACCAAGGATTACCAGCCGGTGGGCGGGCGTCCGCCGGTCCGTGCCATCGCCGCCGGGCTGCTGGGCAACCGCCTGCGCTCGCCCCTGGCGGCGGCCCAGTACGAGACCGTGCTCAGCTGCGAGCGCTTCGGCTGGCTGGGCGATCACCGTGTCCACGGCGCCATCGTCCTGCCGACCACCGCCGGTCTGGTGGCGGCCCTGGAGGGTGCCCGCGACAAGCTGGGCGATGGGCCGCTGGAGATTTCCCAGTTCAGCCACGGCGACGCCCTGGTCCTGGGCGATGACGAAGAGCGCCTGGGCCATATGGTGATCGAGCCCGATGCCGAGGGCGCCGGCTTTCATCTGTCCAGCCAGGGGGCGGAGGAGGACGAGTGGCGCACCCATATGCGGGGCCGGCTCCGCGCCGCCAACGGCGCCAAGACCGCGGCCTTCGACGCCAAGGCGCTGAAGCGGCGCTGTTCGTTTCCGGTCAAGGCCGACAGCTATTACGCCGGGATGAAGAGCCTGGGTCTGGGCTACGGCGCCTCCTTCCGCGCCATCGAAAGCCTGTGGCGGGGCGAGGGCGAGGCCCTGGCCCGCATCCGCCTGCCCGATCAGGTGGCGCCCTTGGGCAACGGAATCATGCATCCGGCCCTTCTGGACGCCTGCCTGCATGTCTATCCGGCGGTGATCGAGGAGCATGGCGACTTCACCCAGCCGCCGCCCGAGGGCTCGCTGGCCCATCTGCCCCTGGGGCTGGAGCGCTTCACCGGCGCCCGCACCGAGGAGCGCGAGGCCTGGGTCCATGCCCGCCGCCGCAAGCCCAACGGCCATGATCCCGACATCACCATCATCGACATCTCGGCCTTTGATTCGGATGGCAGGCCCATGGCCGCGTTCGAGGGGCTGGCGGTCAAGAAGCTGCCGGCCTCCCTGTTCAAGCCCGGCCAGGGCGAGGGCGGCTGGCTTTATGGCCCGCGCTGGGACGAGGTGGCGTTGCCGCAAGTGACGGCCAAGGCCTCCGGGCCGGTGACCTGGCTGGTGCTGGGTGGCGATGGCTATGCCGGCAAGGTCCAGGCAGCCCTGGCCCGGACCGGCGCCGCCTGCCGCCTGGTCCCCGCCGCCCAATGTCCCGACAGTGTGGAGGGCTTTGGCGCCCTGTTGTCCGGCTTCGCCGCCGAGGCCGGGGCCGGGCGGGCCGGGATCGTCCATCTGGGTGGCCTGGATTGCGGGGCGGAGGAAAGTTGGAGCGACGAGGCCGCGCAACAGCGCCTCTACGGCTCGGTTCTCGCCCTTGCCCGCGCTCTGGGGGCCGGACGCACCGCCTTCCTGGTGGCGCCCAAGCTGTTCCTGGTCAGCCGCAATGCGATCTCCGCCCAGGGCACCGAGCCGCCGGTCAACGTGCTGGGGGCCGGCTTGTGGGGCTTTGGCCGCTCGTTGTCCCTGGAGGCGCCGGCCCTGTGGGGCGGATTGATCGATGTGGAGGAGGGCGGCGACGATGCCGCGCTGCTGGCGGCGCAATTGGGGGCCGAGGACAATGAATCCCAGGTAGCCCTGCGCGGCGGCCGGCGCCTGTGCGCCCGTCTGGCCCGAATGCCCAGGCCGTCCCGCCGCGCCGCAACCCCCGAGGGCGGCACCTATGTGGTCACCGGCGGCCTCGGCGCCTTGGGGATCGAGGTGGCCGAGTGGCTGGCGCGATCGCGCCAGGCCGCCCATCTGGTCCTGGTGTCGCGCCAGGGCGACAAGGCCGCCAATGCCGCCGCCGTCAGGGCGCGGCTGGAAGGGCTGGGCGCCAAGGTCACCATCGCCAGGGCCGACACCTCGCGCGAGGCCGATGTCGCCAAGTTGCTGGCCAAGCACAAGGCCGGGCTGCGCGGCATCTATCACAGTGCCGGTGTGCTGGATGACGGTCTGGTTGATCAGATGGATTGGGGCCGTTTCCGTAAGGTGCTGGCCCCCAAGCTGGATGCTGCATGGTGGCTGCACAAGCACAGCCGCGATCTGGCCCTGACCGATTTCGTGCTGTTCTCCTCGGTGCTGTCGGTGATCGGCTCGGCCGGGCAGAGCAATTATACCACCGGCAATGCCTGTCTCGACGCCCTGGCCGCCCATCGCCGCCGCCGGGGGCTGCCCGCCCTGTCAGTCAATTGGGGCGCCTGGGCCAGCGCCGGCATGGCCGATGGGCTGGAGGCGGTCTGGCGGACCCGCGGCATCACCTATATCCAGCCGGACTTGGGGCACGAGGCCTTTGCCGCCCTGTTCGACGGCGATGCCGCCCAGGCAGTGGTGATTCCGGTGGATTGGCCGACCTTCCTACGGCAGTTCCAGGTGCCGCCGCGCTTCTTCTCGCTGCTTCAGGGCAATGCAGTCGGCGGCTTGGCCGCCGATATCGAGGAATTGAAGCGGCAGATGGAGACCGGCGATCCCGTCCGGCGGCGCGGCGCCATCACCGATTTCCTGGCCCGTCAGGTCATGGCCACCCTGGGCATGTCCCAGAAGGTCGAGCCCGACCGTCCCCTGCGCGAATTGGGGCTGGATTCGCTGATGTCCGTCACTCTGATCAACCGGGTGGAGAGCGCCACCGGGATCCGTATTCCGGCTGTAAAGCTGATCAAGGGGCCGAGCATCGACGAATTGGTGGCCGATGTCTGGCCCGATCTGGCCGAGGTGACCACGGCCCCGGCGATGGCGGAGCCCGAATCCGTCGCCGAGGCTCCCCGGCCCAAACCGGCTCCGGCCGCCAAGGCGGGGCGCTGGCTGGTGACGGTGGCGCCCCGGGCCAACCCCCGTTTCCGCATCTTCTGCTTTCCCTTTGCCGGCGGCGGCTCGGCCGCCTTCCAGGCCTGGTCGGCGACCACCGATCCCGCCATCGAGGTCATCGCCGTCGAGCCGCCGGGGCGGCTGGCCCGCATCAGCGAGACGCCGGTGCGCGACATGGAGGTCTTCGTCGATCACGTCATCGACGAGATGGAGGAAACCGGCAAGCTGGATCTGCCCTTCGCCCTGTTCGGCCATTGCCTGGGCGGGCTGACCCTTTACGAGGTGGCCCGCACCCTGATCCACGAGACCGAGTACAAGCCCCGCCACCTGTTCTGCTCGGGCGCCCGCTGTCCCGACCGGGTGCGGATCATCGGCTCGTTCGAGAAGGATCTGGCCCTGCATCTGGCGGCCATGCCGGGCTACCAGCCCCGGCTGCCGCCCTATCGCCAGCCCGATCCCATCTTTGCCGAGATCATCCGCCAGTTCGACATGGCCGCCAGCGACCAGTTCCTGGACGACCCGGAATTGCGCAAGCTGATGCTGCCGGCGGTGCGCGCCGAATTCGAGATGACCAGCAAGTACCGGTATGTCCCGGAAAAGCCCTGGGACATTCCCATCACCTGTTTCGTTTCCAAGGGTGATCCCTATGTCTCGCGCCAGGACATCCTGGGCTGGGGCCGGTTTACCAACTCGCGCATGCAGGTCTACATGCGCGAAGGCACCCATTATTCCATTTTCGAGGACGCGGCCTTCATCCAGCGCGTCATCGGCCGCGAGCTGATGGCGCCACCTTCCTGAGGGGGGAGAACGACATGCATAAGATGGCTTTGGTTCTGGGGGGCGGTGCTCCCAACTTCACCCTGATGACCGGCGCCCTGCTGGCCTTCGATGAGGCCGGGGTTAAGTTCGACGTGATCTCCGCCACCGGCGGCGGCGGCGGCGTGGCGCTGTCCTATCTGGCCCCCAAGGGGATGAGCCGGCAGGACTCGCTTCGCAATTCCGTCAATTTCGGCGTCTCGGACGAGATCTACAAATACATCCCCATGAACTACAAGGTGTTCATGAAGGGCAGCCGTGTCGCCGCCGCCTATCGTTGGCTGCTGTCCAAGATGCCCGGCTACAACCTGATCATGAACCAGTTCAACATGACCAAGCGCCAGAAGTTCTACAGCGACCTGATCCAGATGTTCTGGGCGCTTTTCACTCCCAGCACCGTCAATTTCTTCAGCAAGGGCCTGTGCGCCAATGCCCCCTTCATCATGGAGATGGTGGATTTCGAGGCCCTGAAGAGCGTGGAGGAGGACGTCTACCTCAACGCCTACAACCTGACCGACCACAAGATGGCCATTTTCGGCAAGGATGTGCTGGATTACGAACATTTCGGCGCCACCCTGGCCTATCCCTTCATCTATCCGCCGGCCGAGGTCGGCGGCAAGCTGTACCTGGAAGGCGCCGCCGAGGACGCCTTCAACTTCCAGGGTCTGCTGGAGCATGACGAGGGGATTCGAACCGTGGTGGTCTTCGACGCCTTCGGCAACGAGGGCTATATCCAAGATCCGCCCAATCTGTGGCAGGCCTGGGGACAGAACCTGATCCTGCCGCTGATCTCGCTGACCCGCCACGACCTGGCCTTCTTCGAGCACATGCTCGACGACTGGAATTCGGACCACCCCAAGCGCCAGGATGTGGAACTGATCAAGGTTCAGTTCGATATTCCGCCGGATTGGCTACCCACCGCCCTGGACTGGTCGCGGTCGAACCTGGAGCGGATGTTCGAGCTGGGCTATGAAACCGGCAAGAAATTCGTCGAGGCCAAGGGCACACATCTCGGCCGGACCTTTCCCAAGCCGCCTCGGGGAGCCGCCGCCGCAAATGTGTAGTTGGTGATAATTTAACGCAACTTTCTTTTTCATTGTTTGCGCCCGGCGGCCTTACGTGTATCATTGGTGGTATGCACCGGCTGAACGCAACATTTGGTCACATACGCTCCCTCCCATCCCTTTCGGATATGGGAGGGATGCGCCGTGGCTTTTGATGCCGCCATCATCTCCAGAACCATGGAGGCAATCCTGAGCCAGACCAGTTCCGTCCTGGCCAGCGAGGGGGCGGCGCGTATCGACGGCTTCGACATCCATGATCGTGGCATCGATCAAGTAAGATTGAGCGACATCACCGCCGTGGCTGGGTTCGGATTGCCGATTGGCCTGCTGATCGCCTTCAGCTTCGAGCCGGAATTGCTCGAAACGGTGCTTGGCTGCCTTACCGCCGATAACCCGGTATCGGAGGCGGAGCGACCTTTGTTCCTGCGCGAGACCGCCGCTGAACTCGTCAACACGGTGCTGGGATTGTGTACCTCCGACTTTCATCTGCCGGAGGCGACGGTCAGCCTGTCGCCACCAGTGATTCTCGAGGGCGAGCGCAGCATCCTCCGCATGGCCGAGGCCGTTTTCGCCAGCATGGATATCTTTACCGACAAGGGTGCGGTTCACGTCAACCTGATCGGGCCGCGCGACCTGTTCGATGACCGCCTGAACTATCGGCATTAGGCCGAACGATCGGCATTGGAATGTGACCGCACTCAGGAGGCCAGCGGATCGCGCTTTCCCTTGTTCTGCATGCGGAACAGGGGGATATCGACCTCGCGGTCGTGCTTGTCCATGGCGGTGTTGAACTCGGTCAGCAAGTGCTTGCAATCCTCGATGCCGCCATCGGCCAAAGCGTCGCGAACCCGTCCCAGCAGCAGCAGCAGACGGGCATGATCCTCCTTGAGGATGGAGGCGGATTCGGGATCCGTCCTGGCCAAGGCCTGTTCCTCCATGCGGAAGTGCAGGCGCATGCGCTCGCGCAGGACGTCCACCGCCTCGGTGGCCAGTCCCAGTCCGGGGTCGTTCATGACCACCGCCGTCATGGAAGACGCCATCTGGTGCAGCTTCTGATGCTCGGTATCCATCGCGGGATCACCGCTCTGCCATTCTTCGTTTCGCCACGTGGACATGATGTTCCCCAGCTTTGCCGCTGATGAGCAGAACATGGTCACGAGTTCAAAGCCTTTCCATAGCGGCAATGCCCCCAAGGGTGGAGGATGGAAGGCGCCCGATTGGGAGGGATTCTGGAATATCGTTGATAAGCTTAGAGTATTGACGCCGATCCGGTTGGTCTGCGGTTGGGTTCCGATACAATAAATCACCTTTTGCGGCAAAGCCTCAGCCGCAGCGCACGCCGGTTCCGCCAAGACCGCAGTAACCGCCGGGATTCTTGGCCAGGTATTGCTGGTGATAGGCCTCGGCCCAGAAGAAGGGGCCGGCGGGAGCGATCTCGGTGGTGATGGCGCCGAATCCGGCTTGTCTCAGCCTGACAGCGTAGGACGCGCGGCTGGCCTCGGCGACGGCGCGCTGGGATTCGGTGGTCCAATAGAGCGCCGAGCGGTATTGGGTGCCCATGTCGTTGCCCTGGCGCATGCCCTGAGTGGGGTTGTGGCCTTCCCAGAACAGGCCCAGCAGCGCCTCGTAGGACAATTCGGCGGGATCAAAGGCGATCATCACCGCCTCTGTATGGCCGGTTCGGGCGGAGCAGACTTCCTCGTAACTGGGGTTGGGGGTGAAGCCGCCGGTATAGCCAACCGACGTGGAATAGACTCCCCGGATCTTCCAGAACATCTTCTCGGCGCCCCAGAAGCAGCCCATGGCGACGATGGCCACCTCCATGCCCACCGGGAAGGGCGGCTTGAGGTGAGTGTCGAGCACGAAATGGCGCTCGGGCAGGTGGATTTCGGACTGACGGCCGGGTAACGCCTCGTCGGCGGTCACCATCACCGTCTTGCTGGGGCCCCACAGGGACATGACGCAGGCTCCATTCTATAAGGGTCTTCCCCCTGATATATAGGGTGCCCCCGTCAGCGTAGCGAGATGGCGGCCAGGGCCAGGGCCAGGGCCACGGCCAGGGCGCCCAGGAAGATATCGCGCTGGCGGCGGTTGCGCAGATCCTTCTCCTCGATGCGCCGTTCCAGCCAGCGGGTGGTGACCTCCACCGCGGCGGCGCCGGCGAAATCGCTGAACACCCCCTGGACGGCCGAGGGTTCGAACACTCCGTCATTGAATTCGTGGATGGTGAAGTGGGACCAGTCACCCTTGTATTCCACCTGGCAGGTCCAATCCTGCAGCACCCAGCGATCCAGAACCTTGCGGATGGGGCGTTCGGGATCTTCGCGATGGAACGAGAACTGGAAGCCTTCGACGGAGGCGATGCGGGACTCGGCCATGGGGTCTCCCTCAATGAAAGCGGTGACAGTCCGAAATAACGACGCACCCAGCCTGTGAAACCAAGTGTAATAATTGTTTCACCCCTTCGGCACAAGTGTCCAAGTTATAGGATAGGCCATGAACGGCAACGAGACCTATCCAGTCGAAGGTTCGCATGTTGTGCCGAAGCGGCCGCTAAGACCGGCCAATTCGACCAGTTTGGAATCGCCGTTCATTTCCCGCAACGACTGTTCAATCAGCCGAGGTGAGCCTTGACCCACCAGATGACGGCACTTCATGCCCTGACGCCGGCCGCAATCGACAGCCTCGAGGTTCGCCTGGCCGAGACCAAGGCCGAGATCGCCGCCGCCCAGCGGATCCGCTACCGGGTGTTCTACGAGGAGATGGGGGCCAAGGCCACCGCCTCCATGCAGGCTCTGGAGCTGGATTTCGACGATTACGACCGCCATTGCGACCATCTGCTGGTCCTGGCCGAAGGCGAAGTGGTCGGCACCTATCGCCTGATCCGTCGCAAGGCCGCGCAGGCGGT
>JACQAD010000092.1 GCA_016195125.1 Magnetospirillum sp. | reverse complement strand
GGTGGCGGGAGCGGGGGCGGCCGCCTGCTGGGCGGCCTGCTCCACGGGGGGCTTGGCCGGCAGGAAGTACTGCCAACCGATCAGAATCGCGACCGAAATGGCGATGGCGACGAAGAGGTTGCGCTGGTCGTTCATGTCATCCTATCCGGCAGTCGCGACGGCCAAACCGTGCCGTCTCTGATTCGGGTTTGGCAGGGGGAACGGGGTCATAGCCGCCATCGTTCCAGGGGTGGCAGCGGCAGATGCGTCTGATGCCCAGCCACGAGCCGGCCACGGGACCGTGGCTCTCGATGGCCTGCATGGCATAGGCGGAACAAGACGGCGTGAACCGACAGCTGGCCGGCAGCACCGGCGACAGCAGCAGCTGGTACAGGCGGATCAGTCCGCGCATCACCAGGCCGATGGGGTTCATGCCTCTCCCTTGGGTTCAGTGGTCGCGCCCGAAGGCGTCTGTTGCAGAGCGCCGACACGTTTTAACGCGGCCAGCAAATCCTGCAAGAGAAGAGAATATGGCCGTTCCAGCGTTTCGCGGCGGCCGATCACCACATAATCCAGGCCGGGGCTGGCATTGGCGGGAAAAACCGCGGATACCGCTTCCTTGAGCCGACGTCTGGCCCGGTTGCGGCACACCGAATTTCCCACCTTCTTGGAAACGGTGAAGCCGACCCTGAGAGAGTCGGCTTGCAATTCCGTTCCTGTGCCGGGCGCGGCCTGAAGAATCAGACCGGGCGCCGCCCACTTTCGTCTGAGCGCCGCGACACGCAGGAAATCGGCCCTTTTCTTAAGCCGATCGAGGCGCGCGGCCATGCCAGGCTAGGCAGACAGCTTCTTGCGGCCCTGGCGGCGGCGATTGGCAATGACCTTGCGGCCACCAACGGTGGCCATGCGAGCGCGGAAGCCGTGGCGGCGGGCGCGGACGAGCTTGCTCGGCTGATAGGTACGCTTCACGGGAGGTACTCCAACTGGAACGGGACTTGAAAATGAGCGGACGTGTATAATCTGGGCGCGACCCAGAGTCAATGCGGCGGTTTGATGGGCTTGTCAAAGTCGAAATCTGGCCGGACACTTGTCCCTGACGCCCTTCCACCTGACAGGATTCAAACCATGGCCTGGGATCCCGCCATCTATTCCGCCTTCGCCCAGCCGCGCCTGCGCCCGGCCCTGGACCTCATGGCGCGTATCGACATGCAGGACGCCGCCAGGGTGGTGGACCTGGGCTGCGGCACCGGCAACGTGACCCGCATCCTCAAGGAGCGCTGGACCAATGCCGACGTCATCGGCATCGATTCCTCGCCCGAGATGCTGATGACCGCCCGCGACCATGGCGGCGGCGTGCGCTATCTCCAGGCCGATGCCGGCGCCTGGGCAGAGGAGGGCGGCGAGGTGGACGTGCTGTTCTCCAACGCCGCCCTGCATTGGCTGGACGGGCACGAAGCCCTGTTCCCCCAGCTGATGGAACGGGTGAGGGCGGGCGGCGTGCTGGCGGTGCAGATGCCCCACAACCACTATGCCGCCTCGCATACCATCATGGCCGAAGCCGCCGAGGCCGGACCCTGGGCCGCATTGCTGGCGCCCCTGGCCAGGCGCTTTCCGGTGGGCGATGCCACCTTTTATTATGACCTGCTGGCGCCGCTGTCCTCCCAGGTGGATATCTGGGAGACCGAGTACCTGCACGTGCTGGAGGGCGACAACCCGGTGGTGACCTGGACCAAGGGCACGGCGCTCAGACCCTTGCTGGCCGCCGCCGAGGGGGCCTGGGGCTTCGGCTTCCTGGCCGAATATTCCAAGCGCATCGCCAAGGCCTATCCTCCCGGCCCCGACGGCAAGACCCTGCTGCCCTTCCGCCGCCTGTTCATGGTAGCGCGCAAGCGCTAAGGCTTGGGTAGCGCGCAAGCGCTAAGGCTGGGGCGCCAGATAGCCCCGCGCCACCGCCTCATGGATCAGGGCGCGGGCGTAACCGGCCAGGCGCTTCGAGCCGCCCTCGATACGCGGCAGCAGCTTTTCCACCTTGTCGGCGGTGACCTTATGGGGGGTCCAGGTGCCGCCCTTGGTCTCGAAATTATGCAAAAGCGGCTGCAACCGGTCGAGGGAATGGGCAAAGCGGGCATCATCGCTGGCCCGGTCCTCGAATTCCCGCCACAGAGCCGTGTATTCCTCGGCCTGATCGGCGGGCAGGATGCCGTAGAGCCGGGCCGCCGCCGCCCGTTCCCGCTCGTCCTTGTCCGAATGTCCGGCCTCGTCATGGATGAAGGTGTCGCCGGCGTCGATTTCGACGATGTCGTGAATCAGCAGCATTTTCGCCACCCGCCCGGCCTCCACCGGCGCGTCGGCGTATTCGTCCAGGACGAAGGCCATGGTGGCGATGTGCCAGGAATGCTCGGCGTCGTTTTCCTGCCGCGACGAATCGGTCAGCAAGGTCTGACGAAGAATGGTCTTCAATTTGTCGATTTCGACGATAAAGGCGATCTGGGCGGCCAGACGGGGATCGGGACAGGGAATCATCTCGGCCTCTCTCTCTTCATTTGGGCAGGTCGAAGCGGCGCAGGGCCGGAAAACGCCAGGCCCATAGCGCCGCCACCAGCAGACAGCCGGCGCCGCCGGCCACCACTGCCGGCACCACGCCCCACCAGGCGGCGGTCAGACCCGATTCGAACTCGCCCAGCTCGTTGGAAGCGGTGATGAACACCAGATTGACGGCGCTGACCCGGCCGCGCATGTCGTCGGGGGTATTGATCTGCACCAGGGTCTGGCGCAGCACCACGCTGACCATGTCGGCGGCCCCCAGCACCGCCAGGGCGGCCAGGGACAGGGGGAAACTGGTGGACAGGCCGAAGACGATGGTGGCCAGCCCGAACAGGGCCACCGACACGAACAGCCGAATTCCCGCCCGACCTTCCGCCGGGCGATGGGCCAGGAATGCCGCCGAGAGGGCGGCGCCCACCGCCGGCGCGCTGCGCAGCAGGCCCAGGCCCAGCGGGCCGGTCATCAGGATATCCCTGGCATAGATGGGCAGCAAAGCGGTGGCGCCGCCCAGCAGCACGCAGAACAGGTCGAGGGAAACCGAGCCCAGGATCTCGGGCCGGCTCCACACGAAGCGGATGCCGTCGAAGATACTGCCGCGATCGGCGGCAATCTCGCGGCGCAGGGGCGACAGGGCGAAGGCCGCCACGGTCGCGGCGCACACCAGCCCGGCCGCGGTCCCGAACACCATGACCGGGCCGAAGGCATACAGGAACCCGCCCAGCGCCGGACCACCGATCACCGTCACCTGCCACACCGTGGAATTCAGGGCGACGGCGCGGCTGAGCAGGGCGCGCGGCACCAGCATGGCGGTCATGGACTGGCCGGCCGGAGCCGAGAAGGCCCGCACCGCTCCCAGCACCGCCATCACCCCGTAGATGAACTCCAGTCGCGGCGCCCCCGCCATCACCAGCAGCAACAGCCCGATCAAAGCCAGGGCGGTGACCGCGAAACAGCCCAGCAGGATCCGCCGCCGGTCCAACCGGTCGGCGAGGTGGCCGCCGGGCAGGGTCAGCAGCAGGGCCGGAATGAACTGGGCCAGGCCCACCAGACCCAGATGCAGGGGGTCGTGGGCAAGGTCGTAGACCAGCCAGCCCACCGCCACATTGGTGATGTGCTGGGCCGTGGACGACAGCAGCCGGGCCAGCAGGAAGAAGCGGACGTCGCGGATGGCCAGGACGTCGCGCGCCGAGATGCTCATCGGGCGGCTCTCTTGAAAGGCAGGGTCACGTTCGCCTCGTGAAGGGCGGGCAGGACCGGGAGTCTACTCAGGCTTGCCTTCGGGGCGCAACCGGTGTAAACGACGCCCTTCCGCGCGGCACCCCTGGAGGCCGCGCTCATATCCGTTTGTCAGGAGAGTTTCATGTCCGACTCTATCACCATCGCCGCCGAGCTGCGCGACGGTAGCGGAAAGGGGGCCGCCCGTGCCACTCGTCGAGCTGGTAAGGTTCCCGGTGTCATCTATGGCGCCAAGCAAGCCCCCGTCTGCATCCAGATGGACCCCCGTGTCGTCTGGGCCCAGATCAGCAAGACCGGTTTCTTCACCCAGCTGTTCAATGTCGATCTCGGCAAGGACGGCAAGCATCTGTGCCTCGCCCGCGACGTCCAGATGCACAAGGTGACCGACCAGCCCATCCATGTCGACTTCATGCGCGTCTCGGCCGACCACGCCATCCATGTGAAGGTGCCGGTCCACTTCGCCAACGAGCTCAAGTCGCCGGGTATCAAGAAGGGTGGCGTGCTGAACGTGGAACTGCACGAAATCGAGATCACCTGCAGCCCCGACGCCATCCCGCACGAGATCGTCATCGATCTCAGCGGCATGGAGATCGGCCAGTCGGTGCACCTCGCGGACCTGAAGCTCCCCGCCGGCGCCAAGCCGTACCACGTGGCCGCCGGTGCCACCGTGGCCTCCATCGCCGCGCCGACCGTGCGCGGTGCCGAGACCACCGAGACCGAGGCCGCCGGCTAAATGTTTCTGGTCGTCGGACTGGGCAATCCCGGCTCCGACTACGCCAGGAATCGGCATAATATCGGGTTCATGGCGGCGGACGTTCTCGTCCGCCGCCATTCCTTTGGACCCTGGCGCTCCAAGTTCCAGGCCGAGATCGCCGAAGGCGTGATCGGTGGCGACAAGGTCGTCATCCTCAAGCCCCAGACCTATATGAATTTGTCGGGCCAATCGGTGGCGGCCTGCGCCCGCTTCCTCAAGATTCCCGTCGATGACGTCATCGTGCTCCATGACGAGCTGGACATCGCCCCGGGCCGTCTCAAGGTCAAGCGCGGCGGCGGTGCCGGTGGTCATAACGGCCTCAAGAGCATCGATGCCCATCTCGGCCAGACCTATCGCCGGGTGCGCCTGGGCATCGGCCATCCCGGCGACCGTAATCTGGTCTCGGGCTATGTGCTCCATGATTTCGCCAAGGCCGACGAGCCCTGGCTGATCGCCGTGCTCGACGCCTTGGCCGACACCTTCCCCATGCTGGTGGCGGGCGATGATACCGGCTTCATGACCCGCGTGGCGCATCTGACCGCGCCGCCCAAACCCAAGAAGGACAAGGCCGCCGAGACGGCGCCGTCCGCTCCGGCCCCCGAAACTCTGCCGCCCGCCACCGGCGGCACCCTGGCCGACGCGCTGCGCGCCGCCATGAACAAGTTCACCAGGAAGGATTGACCCCATGGGTTTCAACTGCGGTATCGTCGGCCTGCCCAACGTCGGCAAGAGCACCCTGTTCAACGCCCTGACCTCGACGGCGGCGGCCCAGGCGGCCAATTATCCCTTCTGCACCATCGAGCCCAATGTGGGCCGCGTCGCCGTGCCCGACCCCCGTCTGGACCGGCTGGTGGCGATCGGCAAGAGCCAGAAGGAAATCCCCACCCAGCTGGAATTCGTCGATATCGCCGGATTGGTGCGCGGCGCCTCCAAGGGCGAAGGCCTGGGCAACCAGTTCCTGGCCAATATCCGCGAGGTGGACGCCATCGTCCACGTGCTGCGCTGCTTCGAGGATGGCGACATCACCCATGTGGAAGGCTCGGTCGACCCGGTGCGCGACGCCGAGACCATCGAGACCGAACTGATGCTGGCCGACCTCGACTCGCTCGAGCGCCGCATCGTCCCCCTGGAGAAGAAGGCCAAGAACGGCGACAAGGAAGCCAAGGCCCAGGTCGACGTCATGGCGCCGCTGCTGGCGGCGCTGCGCGACGGCAAGCCGGCCCGCACCGTCACCTTCGACTCGGAGGAAGAGCGCCGCATCGCCAAGACGCTCGGCCTGATGACCGTCAAGCCGGTGGTCTATGCCTGCAACGTCGACGAGGCCTCGGCCGCCACCGGCAACGAATTCTCGGAGCGCGTCGCCAAATTCGCCGCCGCCGAGGGCAATTCCTCGGTGGTGATCTCGGCCGCCATCGAATCCGAAGTGGCCCAATTGGCCTCGGAAGAAGAACGCCGGGAATTCCTCGAAACCCTGGGCCTGGAGGAGACCGGCCTGGCCCGCGTCATCCGCGCCGGCTACGAGTTGCTCCACCTCATCACCTTCTTCACCGTCGGCCCCAAGGAAGCCCGCGCCTGGACCCTGCAGAAGGGCTGCAAGGCCCCCCAGGCCGCCGGCGTCATCCACACTGATTTCGAACGCGGCTTCATCCGCGCCGAAACCATCGCCTATGACGATTTCATCGCCTGCAACGGCGAGGCCGGGGCCAAGGAAGCCGGCAAGATGCGCCTGGAAGGCAAGGAATACGTCGTCGCCGACGGCGATATCTTCCACTTCCTGTTCAATGTGTAATCAGGCCAGCAACGCCGCCGCCGCCAGCCCAATCCCACCCAGCAGATGGATGGCAAGGGTGAGGCGGATGGCGGCCAATTGGCCGGGCCGTCCGCGCATCATCAGGGCCGCCGCCGCCAAGGCGGCCAGCATCAGGGCCAAAGGCGGCACCGTCGCCCAAGGCGGCAGATTGGACAGCCAGCCCAGCGCCAGTTGCAGCGCCGCCGCCACCGCCTGCACCGACAGGTAAAGCGACGGCGCGCCCCGCATCCCCAGACGCACCACCAGGGTGCGCTTGCCCGCCTGCTCGTCCGGCCGCAGATCGGGCACTTCGTTGACGATCAGGATGGCGGCGGTCCAGCTGCCGACGATGACGGCGGCCAGCAGCGCCTCCAGACCGAATCCTCCGCTCTGCAGCCAGGAACAGGCAACCACCGGCAACCCGAAACCGATGGCCACCGCCGCCTCGCCCAACCCGCGCGAGACCAGGCTGAACGGCGGCAGGGAATAGGCCAGGGCCAACGCCACCCCGGCGGCACCGAAGACCAGAACGGTCTGGCCCTTGGACAGCCAGAGGATTCCGCCGATCAATCCGCCGGCCAGCAGCAGAATCCCGCCCCATACCGCCATGGCCCTGAGGCTTAACACCCCGTCTTGGATAAAGCGCGAGCCGCCGGTGAACGGCGTGATGCGGTCGTCGGTATTCAGGCGGTCGGCGCCGTTCAACTCGTCGCCCACGTCGTTGAGGACGTTGGCGCCGGCGTGCAGGCAGATCATGCCGGCCAGGGCCAGGATCAGGGCGGTCAGATCCACATGCCCGCTCCGATGGATGCCCCAGGCGCTTCCCACCGCCACCGGCAGGGCGGCGGCGGGAAAGAACATGGGCCTGGTGGCGAGAAACAGAGTCCGGGGCAAGGGGGGCATGACCTGTATAATGCCTTTCGCCTGTGGGGAGGGCGTTGACGCGGATCAAGCATCCCCCTTCGCCCAGGTCCAATCGTATAGCCAGGATTCCACCCGATTGCTTCGACCCGAATCGGAAGCGTAGAGTCCCGAGTCCAATAGTGGCGACGCAGTCTTTGGGGGACGCGATGCCGGACAAGATACGGAATTTCCTGTTGCTGATCTATGTCTCGCTGGGGTTCGGCGTGACGGTATCGGCCCTGCAATTCGCCCATCTGGCGAATGGCGGCAATGCCCAGTTCATCATCATCGTCCAGGCGACGGTGATGGTGGCCCTGGCGGTGATGACCCATCTGATCGCCCATGGCGGCTGGAATTGGGCGCGGTGGGTCTGCACCATCTCGTGGTGCGTGGGCCTGCCCTTCCTGATGCTGGCCCTGACCATGGCGCTGCAGGTCAGCCCGCTCTCCGGCGGCCTGCTGGGAGCCGAGCTCCTGGCCCAGGCCGGCGGCATCGCCCTGTTGTTCTCCGAAGACGCCAGCGACTGGTTCGGCGCCTGAGCTTGTGCTACCACTGACGCATGAACGAAGGGATTGCCCATGCGTGAACTGGTCGCCCGGGTCATGGATTCCAGACTGGCCGATCTGCTGTCCCTGTGGCGCCAGCCTGGGATGGACGATGCCGACCCGCTGATTCGCTTCGCCGCCCATGCCGATCATCTGCTGGTGATCGAGGCCGAGGCCGGAAGCAATCGCTACGCCCATTACGGCAGCGCCTTCGTCACCTGCTTCGGCATGGATCTGGGCGGGCAGGTGATCGACCTGCTGCCCCCCGAGATCCTGCCCGCCGATCGCCGCTTCATGCTGGAATTCGAATACGGTTTCGTGAGCCGTAACGCCCGGCCGCTGTGGCGCTCCTACACCGCCCATTTCGCCGAGGACAAGGTCGAGACCTGGCAGCGTCTGGTCCTGCCGGCCGGCAGGGACCGGCTGGTGGTGGGTGCTTATCCCGTCAAACCCATTACCGGCGAGGGGCCCAGCGCCCTGCTCAATCTGCTGATCGAACGAGTGCCGGCAGTGCTGAGCGACGACGGCATGATCGTGGATCTGGCCCTGTCCCTGGGCGCCTTTTGCGACAACAGCCGCCACGCCGCCGAGCTGGAGGTGCTGGCCACCCGCGACCCGCTGACCGGCATCAACAACCGCCGCCATTTCGACCATCTGGCCGGGCTGGAACTGGACCACGCCCGGCGCATGGGCCGCTCCTTCTCCTTGCTGGCCCTCGATATCGACCATTTCAAGCGCATCAACGATACCTGGGGCCACGCCGCCGGGGACGAGGCGCTGAAATCCTTCGTCGCCGCCTGCCGGGTAGCGCTGCGCGAATACGACATCCTCGGCCGGGTCGGCGGCGAGGAATTCGCCGTCGCCCTGCCCCATACCGGTCTGGATGGCGCCCGCGTCATCGCCGAACGCCTGCGCCGCCAGGTGGAGGAAATGGTGGTTCGTCCGGCCAAGGGCGATCTGTTCGACCTGACCGTCAGCATCGGCATCAGCACCAACCGCGACACCGACGTCTCCATCGCCTCCTTGCTGGAGCGGGCCGATACCGCCCTTTACCGCGCCAAGAATGGCGGCCGGAACCGAGTCGAAGTAGCCGACTGAACGGCGCTTCACATTTCACTCCCGGCCGGGTATTGTGCCGGCAACGGCAGGCTGAAGGCCGCCGATAAAAAAACCATCAGACAAAGCGACCGGTTCGGTATGGACGGATCTCGACGGCTCTTTCGCCGCCGGGTTCGTGTTCATGCTTTGCGAAGCTATGCGAATGAGGAAACGGTCCGATGGCTGTTATTGACGTACATAAATTGGTCGACGAGGCCAAATTCGGCAAATTCCACTGGAACGTCCTGTTCTGGTGCGCCCTGATCATCATCTTCGACGGGTATGATCTGGTGATCTACGGCGTCGTTCTGCCCGTCCTGATGAAGGATTGGGGGCTGGACCCGCTGCAGGCGGGGGCCTTGGGCAGCTATGCCCTGTTTGGAATGATGTTCGGCGCCCTGACCTTCGGCCCCCTCTCCGACCGTCTGGGGCGCAAGAAGGTCATCGCCATCTGCATCGTCTTGTTCAGCCTGTTCACGTTTCTGAACGGGTTCGCCGCCAACGTCACCCAATTCGGCATCTGCCGCTTTATCGCCGGCCTGGGCATCGGCGGCGTCATGCCCAATGCCGTGGCCCTGATGACGGAATACGCGCCGAAATCGCTGCGCAGCACCCTGGTGGCCATCATGTTCAGCGGCTATTCCGTCGGCGGCATGATGTCGGCGGGATTGGGCATGTATCTGATCCCGCAATTCGGCTGGTCGGCGGTATTCTACGTGGCCATCATTCCGCTGGTCCTGCTGCCGGTGATTTTGTGGGCCCTGCCCGAATCCGTGGGCTTCCTGCTGCGGGCCGGCCGTGACGCCGAGGCCGCGGACAAGCTGACCCGGCTCGAGCCCGCCTTCACACCGCGGGCCGACGATCGCTATACCTTTCCCACCGGCGCCACCGGCCAGGCGGCTCTGCCCGCCCTGTTCGCCCAGGGTCGGGGGCTCAGCACCATCATGTTCTGGATCGCCTTTTTCATGTGCCTGCTGATGGTCTATGCCCTGGGCTCGTGGCTGCCCAAGCTCATGAACAATGCCGGCTATGGCCTGGGCTCCAGCCTCAGCTTCCTGCTGGTTCTCAACTTCGGCGCCATCTTCGGTGCCGTGGGCGGCGGCCTGCTGGCCGACCGCATGAATCTGAAGCGGGTGCTGGTGACCTTCTTCATCATCGCCGCCATCTCCATCAGCCTGCTGGGCGTGAAGAGCCCAACCGGAATTCTGTACGTCCTGGTGGCGGTGGCCGGCGCCACCACCATCGGCACCCAGATTCTGCTTTATGCCTATGTGGCCCAGTTCTATCCCATGGCCATTCGCTCCACCGGCATCGGCTGGGCCTCGGGCGTCGGACGCAGCGGCGCCATTCTGGGGCCGATGCTGGGCGGCACCTTGCTGGCCATGCATCTGCCGCTGCCGCAGAACTTCATGGCCTTCGCCATCCCAGGGGTGGTCGCCGCCGCCGCCATGAGCCTGGTGGTGCGCAGCGCCCAGCACATGCCGGAGGAGGAGAAGAACCTGGCCTTCGCCGCCGAGACCGGGATGATGGAACCCGACTGACCTGTCCCCCCTCCGTCGGCACCCGCCGGCGGAGGGGCAATGGGGCGCCGACGCGGCTTTGCCTTGCGCTGACGCTCACATGCGGAAATATTGACGCCCATGAGTCTCTTCCGCTCCATCGCCACCGTCGGCGGCTTCACCTTGCTGTCGCGCATCACCGGATTGATGCGCGAGATGATGATCGCCCACTTTCTGGGGGCGGGAGCCATCGCCGACGCCTTCTTCGTGGCCTTTCGCTTTCCCAACCTGTTTCGCTCGCTATTCGCCGAGGGCGCCTTCAACGCCGCCTTCGTGCCCCTGTTCACCGGCAAGCTGTCGGCCGAGGGGCCGGAAGCCGCCCGCCTGTTCGCCGAGCGCGCCTTCGCCGTGCTGGGTCTGGCCCTGGCCCTGTTCGTGGCGGTGATGGAGCTGGCCATGCCCTGGGCCATCTACGGGCTGGCTCCGGGCTTCGATGCGGTGCCGGGCAAGCTGGATCTGGCGGTGGATTTCTCGCGCATCTGCTTTCCCTATCTGCTGTTCATCTCCCTGGTGTCGCTGCAGGCCGGCGTGCTGAATTCCGTGGGCCGCTTTGCCGCCGCCGCCGCCACCCCGGTGCTGCTCAACCTCACCTCCATGGCCGGGCTGTGGGCCCTGGTCCCCTTCACGCCCACCGCCGGCCATGCCATGGCCTGGGGCACCTTCGCCGCCGGTATCGTGCAATTCTCGTGGCTGGTGTTCTCGGTCAAAGGCGCCGGCATGGGCCTGCGCCCGACCCGGCCGCGCCTGACCCCCGAGGTCCGGCTGCTGTTCAAGCGCATCGTGCCGGGCGCCCTGGGGGCCGGGGTCTATCAGGTCAATCTGGTGATCAACACCATGATCGCCTCCACCGTCGCCAATGGCGCCGTCAGCTACCTGAACTATGCCGATCGGGTGAACCAGCTGCCGCTGGGCGTGGTCGGCATCGCCATCGGCACGGCGCTGCTGCCCACCTTGTCACGGCAATTGCGCCAGGGCGAGACCGAGGCCGCCATCTCCAGCCAGAATCGGGCCATGGAGCTGGGCCTGGCCCTGACCTTGCCAGCCGCCTTCGCCCTGATGGTCATGGCCGCGCCGGTAATCCGGGTGCTGTTCGAGCGCGGCAGCTTCGGTCCCGCCGAGACTGCGGCCACCGCCGCGGCCCTGATGGCCTTCGCCCTGGGCCTGCCCGCCTATGTGCTGGTCAAGGCGCTGGTGCCGGGCTTCTTCGCCCGCGAGGACACCGCGACGCCGGTTCGGGTGGCCGGCGTGACCATGGTGCTGAACGTCGTCCTCAATCTGGCCCTGGCCAAGCCCCTGGGCCATGTGGGCATGGCGCTGTCGACCGCCATCGCCGCCTGGGTCAACGTGGTGCTGCTGGCGGTGCTGCTGGCCCGGCGCGGCTATTTCACCATGGATGCCCGCCTCAAGGCCAAGGCGCCGCGCATCCTCGGCGCCTGTCTGGTGATGGCCGCCTCCCTGTGGGGCGCCAAGCTGCTGCTGTGGCCCCTGGCCCTGATCGCCTGGCGCGGCGGGAACCGGCCGCTCGGCGCCGTCTGTCTCGCCGGACTGATGATGCCGCTCAGTTTCACCGGGCCGGCAGTCGCGACGCCGGCCATCAGCCGCGACCTCGGCGGCAATCCGGCCACGCTCGGCTGGGTCGTCAACGCGTTCGTCCTCAGCTTCGGCAGCTTCGTGATGGCGGCCG
>JACQAD010000091.1 GCA_016195125.1 Magnetospirillum sp. | reverse complement strand
GCTCGCCATGGGCATCTCCGCCCACGGGATCGGCACCGTCCGCGCACTCCAGATGAGCGAAACCGCCGGTGCCTTCTCCGGTCTTGCCATCGGCCTGACCGGCCTGGTCACCGCCATCCTGGTGCCGCTGATCGCCGGATTCTTGCGGTAGGATCGACGAAACGAAGGTAAGGAGGGGCACCAGCCGAGCCGCTTTCGGCTCGTGGAAAGACTCACCCCCCCAGCGACTTCCTGATGCCACCCAAATTCCAGCCCTTGGCCGCGTCGCTCAGGAGTTCGCTGTTGGCGAGATTGTCGCCTTCGATCTGCAGCAGCACCCGAGCGCCCAGGACGATGACCACCTCGCCGGTGCGGCTGGAGGAATCCCAACGCACCAGGGCGTCTTCGCCATTCAGCTTGACCTTGCGCATATTGGGCTGCGGCGGGGCGGCGAACTGGCTGATGGCGGCGGCGACCGCCGGACTGTCGATGATCAGCGCGGCGTTGAGGGAGGAATCGTCATGGGCATAGGCCCGAGACACCGCCAGACCCCCGCCGCTGCTGGCCAGACTCTGCGTCTCCACCGCCTCGGCCTGCCAGCCGTTCAGCGGCGCCGGCATGAACTCGGCCAGGGACTTGCCCAGGCGGGCGTGAAGCTCGGCTATTGCGGCTTCCAGCTCGATGGCGGCACGGGCCAGATCACCCTTGGCATGGGCGGCACGGGCGGCATCCAGATGGGCCGGCACGGTATCGGCGGCACGCAGGGCCGAGGGCGATCCGGCCAGAGCCAGGATAAAACAAGAAACGATCGCGGCCTGACGCATGGTCTGGCGTTCTCCCGGTTAAGCCTCAGACCTTTACAACGAGAGCGGACGGGCGGCAAGGATGCACGGCGGCCCCGCTTCTGTTAGGGTCGGGATAAATCATCGGGAAAGCCTCCTTGAACGCCGTCTTCCTGACCCTGGTCCTGATTTCCTTCGCCGTCGCCGCCGTCGCCGAATTGACCGGTGCCGCCGGGAGTATGGACGCCCTGTCCGCCGCCATCGTCGATTCGGTGGCCGGCGCCGTGCCCCTGGCCCTGGGGCTGGTGGGGATCATGGCCCTGTTCCTGGGGCTGATGAAGGTGGCCGAGGCCGGTGGGCTGCTGGATGCCACGGCGCGGCTGCTGGAGCCGGTGCTGCGCCGCCTGTTCCCCGACATCCCCCCCGGCCATCCCGCCATGGGCGCCATGGTCATGAACGTGGCCGCCAATCTGCTGGGCCTGGGTAATGCCGCCACCCCGTTCGGCATCCGCGCCATGGAGCATCTGGAAGGCCTCAACCCCAACAAGGGTACCGCCAGCAACGCCCAGGTTCTGTTCCTGGCCATCAACACCGCCGGCATCACCTTGCTGCCCGCCAAGGTCATCGCCCTGCGGGCCGCCACCGGCTCGGGCGATCCCGCCGCCATCGTCGCCCCCACCCTGATCGCCACGGCCACCGCCGCGATGGTCGCGGTGCTGGCGTCGCGCTGGCTGCAGACTCTGTGGCAGCCGCAGCCGGCCGTTTCCGTCGCGCCCTCCCCCGCCGGCCCGTTATGGCCGAGCCTGCTGGCGCTGGCGGTATTGGTGGCGGCGGCGGCACTGCTGCTGGCCAAGGGCAAGGTTCTGGGGGCCTGGATCCTGCCATCCCTGGTGACGGGGCTGCTGATCTACGGGGCGCTCAGGCGGGTTCCCCTCTACGAGAGCTTCGTGGACGGCGCCAAGGAAGGCTTTGCCGTGGCGGTGCGGATCATTCCCTATCTGGTGGCCATCCTGGTGGCCATCGGCATGGTGCGGGCCTCGGGCGCCATGGATCTGCTGCTGCGCCCCCTCGCCCGCCTGACCGAGCCCCTGGGCCTTCCCGCCGAGGCCCTGATGATGGCGGTGATGCGCACCCTGTCGGGATCGGGCTCTTACGGAATGCTGGCGTCCAGCCTGAAAGACCCCGCCATCGGCCCCGATTCCTATCTGGGAACCCTGCTGTCCACCCTTTACGGATCGACCGAAACCACCTTTTATGTGCTGGCCGTCTATTTCGGGGCGGTTCAGGTCAAGCGCATCCGCCATGCCCTGGCGGTGGGTCTGCTGGCCGATCTGGCCGCCATGGTCGCCGCCGTGACCGTTTGCCGCCTGCTGTTCGGAGAAGGCTGATGATTCTGGTGGCGGAACTGACCGCCCTGGCTTCGGTGGTGGCCATCGACATCACCCTGGCCGGGGACATCGCCGCCGCCGCGCTCCTGCGCATCGCTCTGTCGGTCTTCGCCGTGCAATTGCTCGACATCATCGGCCTGCTGTTCGCCGGCGGCCTGCTGTTGCTGTGGGTCTCCTGGAAGCTGTGGCGCGAGCTGCGCAACGGCGCCCAGGAGGACGAGGCCGCCGACGACGCCCCCAAGACCAAGAGCTTCGGCACCGCCGTCCAGCAGATCGTGCTGGCCGACATCTCCATGTCCCTGGATAACGTGCTGGCGGTGGCCGGAGCGGCGCGCGAGCATGTGTGGATCATGGTGGTGGGCCTGGCCCTGTCGGTGGCGTTGACCGGCATCGCCGCCGACGCGGTGGCGCGGGTGCTCAAGCGCTGGCACTGGATCGCCTATGTGGGCCTGGCCATCATCGTGATCGTCGCCCTGCGCATGATCTGGGACGGAGCGATGCCGCTGCTGGACGTGGCGGGAAAACTCTAGGCTCCCAGCCATTCCTTGCGGACGCGGGCCTTTTCCAGCGCCAGCCACTGGATGGCCAGCGCCGCCATGGCGTTGTTGATGCGGTTGTCGCGGACCATGGCCAGGGCCTCGGCGGTATCGACCACCATCACCTTGATATCCTCACCCTCGTGGGCGAGGCCATGGGTACCGGCGATGGTCGAGGCATCCACCCGGGCGCAATAAAGGCGACAGCTTTCCGACGAGCCGCCCGCCGTCACCAGATAATCGCCCACATGGATCATGTCGGTAGGGTCCGAACCCGCTTCCTCGCGGGTTTCGCGCCGGGCCACCTCGTCGGGCTGCTCACCTTCCTCGATGATTCCGGCCACGCATTCGATCAGCCAGGGATGCCAGCCGGCGGCATAGGCGCCGGGCCGGAACTGCTCGATCAGCGCCACCTGGTCGCGGGCGGGATCATAAAGCAACACCACCACCGCATGGCCGCGCTCGAACACTTCGCGCACCAGCTCGCCGGTCCAGCCGCCGGCAAAGGTGCGGTGGCGCAGGCGGTAGCGGTCGATCTGGAAATAGCCCTTGTAGACCGTTTCCTTGGCGATGATCTCGACGTCGGCCTTGGACTCCATCACGCCCCCAGCAATGAACCGGCGACGCCCACCACCACGTTGAGCAGGCCCAGGATCAGATTGATGGTGATGATGTGGCGGATGCGCACCTGATACTCGGCGGCCTTGGCAAGGTCACCGGTGGCGAAGGCGCGCTTGAAGCCCTGCCAGGGGCCGAAGAACAGCTGGACGTAGAGCGCCATCATCACCAGCCCGGCCAGCTGCATGATGTCCACATGGGTACCGCCCCCGGCCAGACCGCCCTTGAAGCCCAGCAACAAGGTGCTGTAGCCGGTGAGCAGCAGGGTCAGGATGGACAGCCAGACCCAGAAGAAGAAGCGCGGAAAGACCTGCCGCCACACCGCCAGCCGCTCTTCCGGGGGGCGCTCCATCAGGACCGGACGCAGGATCATATGGCCGAAGAACATGCCGCCCACCCAGATCACCGCCGCCAGACTGTGCAAAGCCATGGCGATGGAATAGGCGTAGTCGAACAGCATGCCGACCGGATTGCTTTCCATTATGCCGGCTCCAGCCCGAGAATTCCGGCGATTTCCGCGGCCAGGGCCTTGATCTCCTTGGTGGCGGTATGGCGGGGATTGCTCTCCACCACACCCTTGCCTTCCATCATGGAAGCGGCGAAGGCGACACGGTTGCCCAGCACGGTCTGAGCCACCGGCACCTCGGAATCCTTGATCTTCTTGCGCACCGCGTCCACCAGCTTGCCCCGCGCCGGGGTGCGGTTGAAGATCATCAATGCCGGGGATTTCTCCTTGCGGGCCATGTCCAGGGTGGGGCCGGTGGCCCACAGATCCATGGGCGAGGGCTGCATGGGCACCAGGATCAGGTCGGCGGCACGCACCGCCATGCGAACCTCGGTCTCGGCATGGGGCGGGCTGTCGATCAGGACCAGATCGACGGCGCGCTTGAGGCGGTCCAGCTCGGTGGACAGGCGCCAGCCCGAGGCCTGGACGAAGGTGATGCCGCCGCCGTTTTCCTCGACCAGGGCCTTGCGGATGTCGTACCACGCCGCCAGCGAGCCCTGCGGATCGATGTCGAGCAATCCCACCCGCCGCCCCTCACGGGCGAAGGCAACCGCCAATTGGGCGGCCACGGTGGTTTTTCCGGCGCCGCCCTTTTGCTGGGCAATGGTTACGGCCTTGGCCGCCATGCTGACCCCCTCGTCTCCAATGATGCGAAGAAGGCTAACCCTTTGGCCTTATTTTGCAAGGGGGAGTCAGCGCGGGGCAGATCCGTCGCACATGATTCCCATGGTGAAGACGGATTCCTCGCCCACCTCGCAGCGGTCGTCGGGCTTGAAGCCGGGGAATTCGTCCCTGGCCCAGGCCGCCAGGCGATAGCCCTGGTTGCCCCTAAACACCGTGCAGGGATAGGAGGCCACCACTTCGGACACCACCATGGGCCGGTTCCATTGCATGAAGCCATGGGACCACCACGAATGCTCGTTGATGAACCAAGTGTAGTGATCCTTGGGCATGAACTGGGCCAGCTTGGCCGAATAGCGGGCCAGGGAGTTCATGTCGCCGCGCTGCAGCGCATAGGGCAGCGACGACGAGGAATCGTAATCGATCTTGGCGCAGGCGGCGAACTTTGCCATGTCCAGGGATTGCGCCTCCCTGGTCCAGCGGGCCAGCTCGGCAGTCTGCTTCCACGTGGCCTGGGCGCTGATCAGGACCAGCAATGCGGCCAGCGCGCTCCAGACCTTGAGGTGAGAGCGGGCGGGAAACACCTTGGCCGACAGCATGAAGACCATGGCCAGGGACGGCCCGGTCAGCATCAGGGCCGGCACTAGATAATGGGCGGCGGGCTGCTTGGCCACCACGGCGATGGTGAAGACCTGGGCCACCACCAACCCCGCCAGCAGACCGGCCAGCCGGTCCGGCCCGATCAGGTCGCGGCGGCGCAGGCGCACATAGCCGGCAAGAGCGGCCAGGGACAGCACCAAGCCGATGGTGAAGATGATCTTGGAGCCGAACAGGGCGAACACCGCCTTGGAATAGCGCCCCGATTCCACCATTCCGGCGGCTCCGGTGCCGTAGGCGCCGCTATGGGTCAGGATGCGGCCCCACCAGCCCAGGAAGATGTCCAGGGACGGCAGCGCCGGACCAAAGAAGATCAGAAACCCCACCGCCGTGCAGAGCGGCAGCACCAGGAACAGCCGTCGGCGGTCAAGGATGAACAGCGCCACCAGCCCCAGGGCCACGAACTGGATCTTGCAGGCGATGCCGAAGCCCAGCGCCAGACCCAGCCAGCCGGCATGACGGTCGGTCAGGCGCTCGGCCCGAACCACCCGGAGCGCCGCCACCAGCACCATGGCGACTGCGATGATCAGGAATCCCTCGGGCTTGGGATGCAGGCCGAATTTGGGGATGATCATGGACAGGAAGGGCGCGCCCTGGGCCAGCAGCGACGGCGCCAGCCGCCCGGTGGTGACGTGAAAGGCCCGCCCCATCACAAACAGGGACAGGCCGATCAGCGGATACATGACGTTGGTCACCATGATCAGGTGACGCTCGGGGTCGCGCAGTACCGCCTCGACGATGGCGCCGGTAGGCTCGCCCACATGCATCAGCCGGTAGATCATGGCGATGAAGACATGGACCGGCGTGCCGGGATGCCCCATGTCGGTGGGCGCCAATCCCTCCACCAGCATCAGTCCGTTGGTCAGGTAATAGTAATCGGGGTCCAGGTTGAACACCTGCCAGAACGGCAGCGAAGCCGCCCGCATGGCGAACAGCATCAAGGTGAACAGCACGGGCAGGATCACAAGGGCCATAATCTTGCTCACGGCTTCACCTGCAGGATGGCGTAAAGGTTGGCGCTCCACACTTCCGGCGGATTGAGCAAGGCCCAGGACAGGACGCGGTGGAGAACGGCATCGGTGATCATCCGGCGCCGCGATCCCTGGCGCTGGCCGTAGATCAGCGGCGGAGCGAAGCCGGCGGCGTCGGCCAGCTGGCGCAGCGCGATGGGGGCGAAGGCGGTGCGATGGGTGAGGTCGCCGTACTGATAGGGCAGCCCCCAGGGGCATCCGGCATTGGGCACCTTGATCACCACCCGGCCGCCGGGGGCGAGACGGCCGCCCACGGCCTGCAGCAGCCTGAGCGCGGCCTCGGCCTCGAAATGCTCGAGCACGTCCAGCAGCACCACCCGGTCAAACGGGCCCAGGCTCTGATCGGCCAGCACCGACCAGACGTCGCGACAGGCGAAATCGCCCCGCGCCGCTTCCGGGATGACCGCGGCCAGGGCCGGATCGTGATCGATGCCCAGCAGGCGCGACACCCCCTTGCCCCGCAGATAGGCCAGGAAGGCGCCGGTGCCGCAGCCGATCTCCAGAAAGGAATGCTCGGACCCGCACGCCGCCGGTCCCCAGATCTCGGCGTCGAAACGGATGATCTGCTTGGGCCCCACATTCGGCGTGGCATAGCCCTTGTGGCTGGCATAGGTGCCGTAGAATCCCGGCGCGCTCTGATTCAAGACGGCCTCCCCTTTTGTCGCCTTGGGTGTAGCGGATCAAGGCGGCCTTGGGCAAGTCAAGGATAAGTCCTATACTGCCCCGGTCGTGACCGGGAGACCCTCATGCCCAATCGTCTGAAGCTCAACGCCAGGGTGAAGGGCAAGAGCCTTTCCCTGATAGTCAATGGCAAGCCGCATCAAGTGCCGTCGGCCGACGCCGAGATGCCGCTCGTTCACCTGCTGCGCAACGATTTGGAGCTGACCGGCACCAAGCTGGGTTGCGGCAAGGGCGAATGCGGTTCGTGTACCGTACTGCTGGACGGCCAGCCGATCCGCTCGTGTCTCACTCCGGTCTCGGCGGCGGTGGGAAAATCCGTCACCACAATCGAAGGCCTGGGCAGCCCCGCCCAGCCCCATCCGGTCCAGGCCGCCTTCATCACCGAGCAGGCGGCCCAATGCGGCTATTGCACCGCCGGCATGGTGGTGGAAAGCGCCGCCCTGCTGGCCCGCAACACCCAGCCCGGCCTGGACGAGGTCAAGGAGGCCCTGGACGGCCATCTCTGCCGTTGCGGCAGCCACCAGCGCGTCTTGCGGGCCGTGCTCCGCGCCTCGGGGAGGGAGCAGCCATGAGCCTGGATCTTTCCCGCCGCGACCTGCTGCGCGGCGCCGCCGCCCTCACCATCGCCTTCGCCTTGCCCGGCGCCGCCTGGGCTGCCGCCAAGCCGGTGGACGGAGCCGAGCTGGATTCCTTCCTGTCCATCCATGCCGACGGAAGGGTCACCCTCTATTGCGGCAAGGTCGATCTGGGCCAGGGCCTGCGCGTCGCCATCCGCCAGATGGCCGCCGAGGAACTGGGCATCGGCATCGAGTCCATCACCCTGATCGAGGGCGATACGATGCTCACCCCCGACCAGGGCCCCACCGCCGGATCGACCGGCGTGCCCAAGGGGGGCGTGCAGATCAGGCAGGCCGCCGCCACGGCGCGCCAGGCGCTGATCCGGCTTGCCGCCGCCCGCCTGGACCTCGCGCCCGAGGATC
>JACQAD010000090.1 GCA_016195125.1 Magnetospirillum sp. | reverse complement strand
GATCGTGCGCGACATCGTCGAGGTGGCCATCACCATGACTCGGGAAAAGCTGCGCAAGCAGGTCACCGCCAAGGCCGAGATCGCCGCCGAGGAGCGCCTGCTCGACGCCCTGGTGGGGGAAACCGCCGGCGCCGAGACCCGCCAGAAATTCCGCAAGATGCTGCGCGAAGGCGCCCTCGACACCAAGGAGGTGGAGCTGCAGCTGGCCGATACCGGCGCGGGCGCCATGCCCAGCTTCGACATTCCCGGCATGCCAGGCTCCCAGGTGGGCATGATCAATCTCAGCGACGTCCTGGGCAAGGCCCTGGGCGGCGGCCGCACCAAGCCGCGCAAACTGCCGGTGCCGGAAGCCCTCGACGTTCTCACCAACGAGGAATCCGACAAGCTGCTGGACCAGGACAAGGTGGTCAAGGACGCCATCTGGGCGGTGGAAAACCACGGTATCGTCTTCATCGACGAGATCGACAAGATCTGCGCCCGCTCGTCGGAGCAGCACATCGGCGGCGACGTCTCGCGCGAAGGGGTGCAGCGCGACCTGCTGCCCCTGATCGAGGGCACCACGGTGGCCACCAAGCACGGCTCGGTCAAGACCGACCACGTGCTGTTCATCGCCTCGGGCGCCTTCCATCTGGCCAAGCCCTCGGATCTGCTGCCCGAGCTGCAGGGCCGCCTGCCGATCCGGGTCGAGCTGAAGGCGCTGACCCGCGACGATCTGGTGCGTATCCTCACCGAGCCCGAGGCCAGCCTGATCAAGCAATACGAGGCCCTGCTCGCCACCGAGGAGGTTACCCTCAGCTTCGAGCCGGATTCCATCGAGGCCATCGCCGACCTCGCCGCCGAGATCAACAATGCGGTGGAGAATATCGGCGCCAGACGCCTGCAGACGGTGATGGAGCGGCTGCTGGAGGATATCAGCTTCTCGGCTCCCGACCAGCCACCCGGCACCCAGGTCGTCATCACCGCCCGGATGGTCCAGGAACGGGTCGGCGATCTGGCCAAGAAGGCCGATCTGGCCAAGTTCATCCTGTAGCCTCCCTCCCCCTCCTGATATGATCACAATCATAGTCAGGAGGGGGCATGAGCGTCTGGTTGCAGGTTTTGGGTGGTCTTCGCGCCACCATCGTCGACCTTGCCCCCGGCGAGGCCCTGTTCCGCCGCGGTGACGAGGCCCGCGCCCTGTACATCGTGGAGCGGGGCTGCCTGCGCCTCAGCCGCGACGGTATCGCCCTGCACCGGGCAAAATCTGGCGAAGCTCTAGCGGAAGCCTCGCTGTTCACCGCAGGCCACCATTGCGACGCAACGGCGGAAAAGCCCAGCCGGGTTCATGCCTATGCCAAGGGCTTGGTTCTTCTGCATCTGCGCGCCCATCCCGATCTGGCCCTGGCCTATGCCGCCGATATCGCCCGTCAGGTGGAAGATCTGCGCGCCGGTCAGGAATTGATGCGCCTGCCCGGCGCCCGTGATCGGGTTATCGCCAGCCTGACCCGCCAGGGAGCCATGAACACGGTGATCAGCCTTGATGCGCCCCTGACGGAATGGGCCGAGGAGATCGGCCTGACCCATGAGGCCCTATACCGCACCCTGGCGGCCCTGGTGGCCGAGGGCCGGCTGGAACGGCCGGGTAAACGGGCGTTCCGGCTTATACCATCTCCCAATAAGACCGACTCATCGGGAGATGGTTAGGCCCAAGAGGCCGCGCGCCTTACGGCGCGGGAGGCAAGGGCGCCCGGCGTACAAGGGCGTCCCGCTGATCGGGAGCGATCACGGGGACTTGGTATTATTGCCTGAGCAGGGCAAGCAGCCGCTCCACCTCGTCTTCCGAGAGATGACGGATCCGCGCCCCCAGGCGATTGGCCAGCTCCGTATGGGCCGGACTCAGGCCCGACGTGTCCAGGGTGACCTTGGGGTGCGACAGCTCGGCCAGAGTCTTCAGCTCCTCGGCCTCGTCCCAGATACAGCCGAGATAGCCGCAGATCTGCATGACCAGACCGGGCGCCGGGCGGCCGCGATGGCCGTGTTCGAGGGCGGAAAGATAGGCGGCGGAGACGTGCAGATCGGCCGCCATCCGTTGCAGCTGAATGCCCTTGACCTCGCGCAGGCCCCGAATGCGGGCGCCGAACGGGGTCATGTGCGCTGCCTGCGGATCAGGACGTACAGGGCGCCGTCGCCGCCATGACGGGGACGGGCATAGGAAAAGCCGAGAATGCGCTCGCGCACCGGGCTTTGGTTCAGCCAGCGCGGCACCTGGGCGCGCAGGATGCCGAAGCCCTGGCTACCCTTGCCGGTCACCACCAGGATACAGCGGCGCTGGGCGTTCCAGCAGCGCTGGACGAAGGCGATCAGCTCGGCATGGGCCACCTCCTGGGTGTGGCCATGCAGATCGAGGACCGCTTCGATCTCCATCTCGCCCCGCTTCATCCGTTCCGCCGAGCGGCGGTCGAGGCCGGGGGTGTTGCCATGGTGCAATTCGGCCTGACCGTGGCGAGACGGTGGCGGGGGATGAGCCGACGGCCGTTGGGGCGGATTGCCCGGCGGCGGCGGCTTGGACGCCACCGGCTCGGGAGCGTCGTCGGGCGGCAGCTGGGCTTCGTCGGGAAGCGAACGGCCGGGCAGGGGAGCGGCATCCTGGACCACCGCCTTCCACACCCGGATCTCGTCGGCGGTGACCAGCCGGCGGCGGGGTTGGCGCGGCTCGACCAGGCGGCGGCTCATTGCCGGGGCACCACCTCGTCGTGAGGCGGTTCCTCGTCATTGATGGAAGCCCAACGGTCACCGGGCTTGGGGCTGGCCGGCGGCGCCATCATGATCTCGTTCTCCGGCACCGGCTCGGCCTCGGGCAGGACCGGCTCGGACGGGACGGGATCGGGCAAGACCGAGACGGGAGCAGCAGGGGCGGCGGCCGGCTGCAGCGAATCGGACAGGGGTGAATCCTCGATCACCTGAGGCGGCGGGGCGGGAGGCGGGGGTGGGGGCGCCGTCATCCGCGGACCGGCCGGGACCGGCGCGTTGGTCAGCTGCTCCTGGGGCGGGGGTTTGCCCTCGCCGAGATTGCGGCGGATGAACTTGCGCCAGTCGCCCTTGGGCGCCAGACAGGGGGCCTCGTTGACTCCCTTGACCACCAGGGCGACGCCGCCCAGCTGCCACAGGGCCTGAAACTGGGCATTGCTGCCGAGGATATAGGACAGCGCCCGCGTCTTGAGCCGCCAGCCCACGTAATATTTGTTGCCGAACAGATGGGCGAAGACGCACAGCGTCATCACCACGATGCCGATCAGCACCCCCGAGGCCAGCAGGATAACCAGCGCCAGGGTCATCAGAATGGTCAGCGGCAGCAGGTGGTCCCAGTGCTGATGCACCGGCGAGCCCTGGAAATCCAGCAGACGGGGATCGGTGAAGACCTGTACCTGGCCGGCACGGATGGCAGCGCACAATTGCTCGTGCAGCACATCATCCTCGCGCCCCTTGCGCTCCTTCCATTCCGCCAGCAATCGGCTCATCGCCCTCGATCCGCTCCACCCCGTGAATCCATTGGAGCGAAGGATGGACAAGCCGGACCCGGATGGCAAGGGGCTAAGAAAACCCCTACCTCTCCGCCATACGCGGGGAGCGGGCGCGGGGCAGGAAGACCACCAGCCGTCCAGGGCTCTTCATGCGGCCGGCCATCAGGAAGGCGGCTTCGCCGGCACCCCAGAACACGTCGCCGCGCACCGGCCCCTTGATGGCGGCGCCGGTATCCTGGGCCACCATCAGGCGGCGCAGGGGCTTGCCGGCCGGATCGACGCTGTCCAGCCAGACCGGAGCGCCCAAGGGCACGAAGCGCGGGTCCACCGCCAGCGACCGTTCCGGGGTCAGGGCCACGCCCTCGGTGCCCAGCGGCCCGTCGGTTCCGGTGTTGAAGCCGTAGAAGATATAGCGGGGATTCCTGGCCAGCAGGGCGCGGCCCTCCTCGGCATGATCCTTCAGCCAGGCGCGGATGGCGGGCATGGTGGAATCACTGCCCAGCTTGCCCTCGTCCTTGAGGATCTTGCCGATGCCGAGGAATTTGTGGCCGTTATTGCCAGCCACCCCCAGGCGCAGTACCGAGCCGTCCTCCAGACGCACCCGGCCCGAGCCCTGAATCTGCATGATCGCCAGATCCACCGCATCATCGGTCCACGCCAGGACCGGCGCCTTGTTGTCGAGCGCTCCGCGCTCGATCTCGGCGCGGGTGGGATAGGGCACCAGCTTGTTGCCGTCCAGTCGGCCGACCAGTTGCTCTCCCGCCGGCTCGGGGCGGAACTTGCCCAGATCGACGGTGATCAGATCCACCGGCTTGCCGAAGACCGGCTGGGTATAGCGGCCCTGGCGCTGGCGCGAACCCTTGATCTCGGGCTCGAAATAGCCGGTGAACAATCCGTCCGCCCGCCCGTCATTGCTGACCTGCCAGGGCGTGAACCAGGATTCGAACAGGGCCCGGGCGGCCTTGTGATCGCCCTCGGGCACCTTGGCGGCCGCCGAGCAGGGCGAATACCAATCGGAGGCAATCCCGCCGACACCGTCAAAGCCCATGGAGCGATCCAGGGGCAGACGGGTGATGCGGTTGCATGATTTGAGCAGGGCCGGCAGAACCTGGGCCGAGGCATCCTCGTTCCAGCCGGTCAGCTGCTCGAAGCCCAGGGGAAGCAGCACCATGCGGTCGGGGCCGGCGGGCAGCGGCGGCGCCTTCTCGGCCGGGGCGCAGGACAGCAGCAGCAGCAATGGCAACGCGGCGGCCGCCCGGACCATACGGTTCATGATTCCGGGGTATGAGTGGCGGCCAGGGCCCAATTGGGGTCGTTGGAACGGGTATCGCGGCGGAAGGTCCACTCGTCGATCACGTCCACCACCCGCTCGGGATTGCCTTCGATGACCTCGCCCTTGGCATCGCGGAGGGAATTGACCTGTTCGGAGACGAACCGCATGGTGAGGACGGCGAAGCGACCATCCATCCGTGCATCGATCATCTCGGCACTGCGGATGCCGACCAGTTCGGTCTGCAGGGTCTCGCCATGCTGACGCCGCGCCTCGATAGCATCGCTGAAATGACGATAGACGTCCGGCGCCAGCAGCGGCTGCAAGGTGGCCTTGTCACCATGGGCATAGGCGATGACGATCATCTCGAAGGCGGCCTTGGCACCACCGAGAAAGCCGTCCAGATCGAAGCCGCGGTCGGTGGCGCGGATCGCCGCCAGGCCCTGACCCAGGGCCGATTCCGGCGCCGGTTCGGCGGCCGAGCGGCGCACCGCGTTGAGCTCCACCACATTATCGGCGTCCGGTTCCGCCGCCTGCCATTTCTCGGGCGGCGGTTCGGCGCCGGTACGGCGGCTCAGTACACTGCGCAGGCGCAACACCAGGAAGGCGGCGACCATGGCGAAAAAAACAATATCGAGGAAGTGAAAGCCGTCGTTCATCAGGGGCGGGTACGGCCATCTTGCGGACTCAGGGCCTGGCCATGCTGCTGGACGCCCGTGCCCGACTGGAACAGGGCGAGACGCCGCTGGCGGCGGCCTTTGACGGGCTGTGCCTGGCAGCGGCGGGCATTCTGCTGGTTCTGCCCGGCTTCATCACCGATGCCATGGCGGGATTGCTGCTGTTGCCGCCGATTCGGCGCCTGCTGCTGATTTGGGTGGCGTCGCGGCTGGTGGTGGTCGGAGCCGGACGAGGTCACCAAGGCGGGCACGGCCCCGCCGATCCCACCATCATCGAAACCGAATATCACGTGGTCGATGCCGAGCCGCCGGCCTCGGAGCACAAGCGGCTTGAGCCTTGACGAGCTCCGTGCTACCCCCCTTGCCAGCTCAATCGATTGTTTGCCTTCCGGGAGATTGCCATGACCGACGCTCAGACGCCGCAAGCTGACCTGCCCCAGCTGCAGGTCAACATGCAGTACATCAAGGATCTGTCCTTCGAGGTTC
>JACQAD010000089.1 GCA_016195125.1 Magnetospirillum sp. | reverse complement strand
TCCCAACATTCACTCGGCGCTGCAGGCCCTGGGCATCGGCGTGCAAGAGGTGGAGGGAATCTTCCACACTCATTGTCACGATGATCATTTCTGCGGTCTGACCACCCTGTTCCGGGCCGATCATCGCATCAAATACTATGCCTTGCCGGCGGTTCGGGCCTCGGTGGCCAAGAAGCTGGCGGCCCTGACCGCCATCGGCGAGGAATCCTTCGGCGAATATTTCGAGATCTGCGACCTGTCCCTGGGAGTGTGGAACGATATCGACGGGCTGGAAGTCCGGCCCATCTTCTCGCCCCATCCGGTCGAGACGACCGTCTTCCACTTCCGCACGCCGTGGGAGGACGGGTTCCGCTCCTACGCCCATATGGCCGATATCGTCTCCATCGACGTGCTGGGCCAGATGGTCGATGACGACGAGACCCGCCACGGCATCAGCAGCCAGCTGATGGCCGAGGTCCGCGCCGATTATCTGGTGCCGGCCGACGTGAAGAAGCTCGATATCGGCGGTGGGCTGATTCACGGCTGTGCCGAGGATTTCCGCGAGGACAGCTCGGGTAAGATCATTCTGGCCCATACCGCCCTGGCGCTGACCAAGACTCAGAAGAGCATCGGTTCGGGGGCGCCGTTCGGCACCGTCGACGCTCTGATTCCGTCCTACCAGGAATACCGGCTGCGCGCCGCCCATGGCTATCTGGCCGAGTACTTCCTGGGGGTGCCGGAACACCAGATCCGTATTTTGCTGAATCATCCGGTGGTGACCTTCAACCCGGAAAGTATCCTGCTGCGCGAGGGGTCTTATTGCGAGGACGTTCACCTGATCCTGACGGGGCTGGTCGAAACCATCGAACCCGACAGTGACCAGAGCGCCACCCTGTCGGCCGGTGCCATGATCGGCGAATCCTATGCCCTGTCGGGAGAGCCGGCCAACGAGACCTATCGGGCGCTGTCCTTCGTGCGTGCCCTGAAGATTCCGGCGGTGCTGTATCACAGCTTCGTTTATCGCAACGACATGAGCGAACGGATCTCGCGCCTGGCCGATTTGCGTAATTTCTTCAACCACACCTGGCTGTTCGGTGAAAGCCTGTCCAATCTGACCGAGGTGCGCATCGCCGAATCGTGCCAGCCCTATTACCTGGCCACCGGCGAGGAAATCGACATGAGCGGCCAGGATTTCGTCTTCATGGTCCGTGACGGCCGTCTGGACCGCCTTATCGACGGAGCGGTGGTGGAATATTGTGGGATCGGTGAGCCTTTGAACGAATCCGAGGTTCTGTTCGGCCAGACCGGAACCGGGCGGCTGATTGCCGCCATGCGCAGCGAATTGCTGCTGGTACCGGGCGCCATGGTCCGTGACATCCCGGTGGCCCGTTGGAAACTGCTGGAATTGCATCAGCGCCGCCAGCGCACGTTTTCGTCTCTCAAGCAGGACGCGGGGGCGGAGATTTGATCGTGCGAGCCCTGGTCGTTGCCGGCCTTTTGCCATTGCTGGCCGGTTGCGCCTCCATGTTCAACGGCCCCTCGTCGGACGTACAGATCGGCACGACGCCAGCGGCGGCCCATTGCCAACTGAGCGGCCGCGATGGCTTCACCCTGGAGGTGGAGACGCCTGCGACGGTCACTCTTCCCCACGCCGCGGCACCGATCACCGTCGCCTGTCAGGCTCCGGGCTATCGACGGACGGTCAGCAGCCTCTATACCGCCGGCAACGGCTGGCGCTGGGGAAATTCAGCTGCAAGAACGTCACCGTCGATCTCGACGCGGAAGGGACGCGGGCGGTTCGGGCCACCGAGCGGACGGGTGGGGCGACGCTGCACCTGCGAACGCCATAATCTGTTTCTTGCATGCCTATACCCTTAGGAGCATCCTTCCCACAGGTTTGGGCTGGGAGGGAGATGTGACTCATGGCCAATTGGCAGGAGCACATGCGGGTCGGGATCGACGTCGTCGATGACGATCATCAGGAATTGTTCGCGATCGTCAGGGAATTCGATATGGCCACCCAGGCCGCCGGCGGTCTGGTCGATTCCGTCCTGATCGGTGACATTCTCGGTCGTCTGCAGGTCTATGTGCACGAGCATTTCGACCGTGAGGAGGAAGCCCAGCGCGAAAGCAGGTATGAGGGCTATGCCGAGAACAAACGTCAACACGACGAGTTGCGTCACACCCTGGAGATCTTCCTGGACAAGCACAAGCGCGGCGAATGGGCTGATCTGAAACAGGCCACGGAACACATGCGCAGTTTTCTGTCCGTATGGCTGTCGGAGCACATCATGAAAACCGACCGCAAAATGCGTGGCCGCATTCTGCCCTGGGTCCGCAATCCGAAATAATCAGTCCATCTGGCACTGGACGAAGACGGTCACGCGCTTGATGCGTTCGCCCACATCGGCCACCGACAATTGAGTGGCGGCACCGTTGGTCTGATAGGGCACCGAATTGTCCCCCAGGAACTTCCTCGCCATATCGGCCTTGATGGCGAAGTTGATGTTCTGGGGCAGGTCACCGGTCTGGCCGGCGATTTTCATGGCATTCAGCTTGGACGAGACGATCCCAACCACGTTGCCGCTCATATCGGTGAGCGGGCCGCCGGAATTACCTTTCTGCACCGGCGCGGTGATCTGGTAATGGCGCGGGTCGCCGTGCAGGCCGGCCATGGCGCTGATCACCCCGGCGGTGACATTGGCTTCGCGCGACAGCAGCGACGACAGGGGATAGCCCACCACCACCACCGCATCCCCCGAACGCAGCGGTGCCGCCTCGCGGAAGCGCGCCACCTCGGCCAGCCGAAGCGAGGTCCGCAGCAGAGCCATGTCATTGGCGCTGTCCTTGGCCAGCAGGCTTGAAATCAGGGCGGGGCCGTCCTGAGTCTTGACGGAAATGGTCCGGCATTGCTCGACGACATGGGCATTGGTGAGCACGATACCGTCGGCGGAGACGACAAAGCCCGATCCCGACGAGATCTTTCCCGCCGGCGCCGGTTGCAGCGAGCGCGGAGCGTTGGGTTGCGCGGCGGCAACGGCCGGAGCCTGGGCGATCTGCGGGCCGCCGCCAACGGGCTTCCACATGGCGATCCGTTGACGAGCGGCATCGATCTCCGGCTGCGGCAATTTGGCGCCGACGGCATCGCGCTCCTTCTCGTAGGATTGCTTGAGGTTGGCCGGGGCGCGTTCGGCGCCGAGGGCCAGCCAGAAATACCCCTCGTTCAGGGATTTGGGCACCCCCATGCCATTGACCAGCATGGCGCCCAGATTGTGTTGGGATTGGGGGTGGCCCTGGTCGGCGGCCTTGCGAAACCATTGGGCGGCCTGGGGCGGATCCTTGGCCGTGCCGCCTTCGCCGGTCAGGGTGCCCAGGCCGAGGATGAACTGGGCGATGGGGCGGCCGGAGGCCTGGCGGGCGAAATCCAGGGCCTTGGCCTTGTCCGTGGGCATGGCGCGCCCATCCCAGTTGAACTGGGCCAGCCGTTCGCGCGAGGCGGCCCAGCCCAGATTGGCGGCGCGGGTGAAGAACTCGATGCCCTTGGATTCGTCGCGATTGACGCCGATGCCGTTGAAGTGAATCTCGGCCAGAGCGTGGATGGATTCGGGCTGGTCCTTATCGGCGGCGCGGCCGAACCACACCAGGGCCAGCCCCACATCCTTGGGCACCGCCCGGCCGAGGAAATAGGCGGAAGCCAGCCAATGCTGGGCAATGGGGTCACCGGCGATGGCGGCGGCATTCAGGAGCTTCAGGGCCTGAACATCATCTCTGGGGCCGCCAAGGCCTTCGAACAGCATGTGGCCAAGCCGGGCCTGGGCGGCGGCGTTGCCTTGCTCCGCCAGGGGACGGAATTCCTTTTGGGCATTGGCCCAATCACGGCGTTGATAGGCCGTCAGGCCTTCGTCATAGCCGGCGAAAGCGGGAGTGACGCTAATCGCCAGGGCTGCGGCGGCGAGGACGATGCGTAGCCGGCTGGTCGTGGTCATCCCGCCGGGAGAGATCATTCGGCGGCGTCGGCTCTCAGGGTGGCGGCCAGACGGCCCAATTCCTCGACGGCGGCGCCCATCTCGGCTTCCAGGGACTGGGTGATGCCGTCGATGCTCTCCGACACGTTCTTGACCTCGCCGGCGACAACGGCGAAGCCCTTGCCGGCCTCACCGGCACGGGCCGCCTCGATCAGCGCGTTCAGAGCCAGGATGCGGGTGGTGCCGGTGACCTTCTTGATTTCCTCGACCTTGCGGGAGACCACGTCGGCAAGGGTGGCGGTCAGTTCGATAATACGTTCCTGGTCGGACATGGTTGGATTCCCGCTGAAAAGTTTGGGGTAGTGTAAGGGGGCAGGGGATCGCGGGCAATCGGCTTCGATGCCGTGGCCATGATGTTTTTGTGCCGCTTCTGTCGCCGGCGGGCCTGTGCCATTGTGCACCGCGATTGGGGCCTGAGGGAAAATCAGCAAATGTCCGTAGCCAAAGTGGAATTCGACGGCCTTCTGGCGGTGGTCACCATGACCAATTCGGAGAAGCGCAACGCCCTGTCCGAGGCGATGATCGGAGAAATCCTTGCCGGTCTGGAACAGGCGCGCGAAGCCAAGGCCCGCACCGTCATCCTGCGGGCCGAGCCCGGCTGCAAGGTCTGGTCGGCGGGCCATGACGTCACCGAACTTCCCGCCGCCCACCGCGATCCCCTGGGATGGAGCGATCCGCTGCGGGTGGTCATCCGCGCCATCGAGGAATTCCCGGCCCCGGTGATCGGACTGATCGAAGGCGGCGTCTGGGGCGGCGCCTGCGAAATGGCCCTGGCGTGCGACATGGTCATCGCCACCCCCGATTCCACCTTCGCGGTGACGCCGGCCAAGCTGGGCATTCCCTATAATGTCTCGGGCCTGCTGACCTTCATGAACGCCATGAGCATCCATGTGGTGCGCGAGATGGCGTTCACCGCCCGGCCCATCACCGCCGAGCGGGCGCAATTGCTGGGCATCATCAACCATCTGGTCGAGCCGTCCGAAATCACCGCCTTTTGCATCGCCATGGCCCGCGAGATCGAAGTCTTGGCGCCCATGGCCATCGCGGTGATGAAGGAGGAAATGCGGGTTCTGGCCTCGGCCCATTCCATCACGCCGCGTATGTTCGAGCGGGTCCAG
>JACQAD010000088.1 GCA_016195125.1 Magnetospirillum sp. | reverse complement strand
GATACCGAGAGCTACGACGCCGTCATCCTCGACCTCGGCCTGCCCAAGCTGGACGGCATTTCCGTGCTGGGCCGCTGGCGCGAGGCCGGGCGCGCCATGCCGGTGATGGTGCTGACGGCGCGCGCCCGTTGGGCGGAAAAGGCCCAGGCCTTCAACGCCGGTGCCGATGATTACGTCACCAAGCCCTTCGAGATGGAGGAGGTGGTCACCCGGATCCGCGCCCTGATCCGCCGTGCCGCAGGGCATAGCTCGCCCGAGATCACCTGCGGCACGCTGCGTATCGATACCAATGGCGGAAGGGTCAGCCGCGACGGCATGCCGGTGGCGCTGACCGCCCAGGAATTCCGCATCCTTTCCTATCTCGCCCATCATCAGGGACGGGTGATCAGCCGTTCCGAACTGGTGGAGCACGTCTACGACCGCGACGCCGACCCCGATTCCAACGTCCTGGACGTGCTGGTGGCGCGCATCCGCCGCAAGCTGGGGGTCGATGTCATCCATACGCTGCGCGGTCAGGGCTGGCGCATGGAGGAACCCGGCGATGGCGGTTGAGACGCTCCGCCAACGTCTGATTCTCGGCGCCGGTTTATGGCTGATCCTGGCCCTGGCGGTGGGGGGGTCGGTCCTGGGGCACGCCTTCCGCGATTCGGCCGAGCAGGGATTGCACCTGCGCCTCGACGCCCATCTGCGGAGTCTGCTGGCGGTGATGGAGGTCGGAGAGGACGGCGGCGTCACCATCGGCCGCCCCCTGGGCGAACCGCGCTTCGAACAGGCCTATTCCGGCTGGTACTGGCAAGTCTCGGACGGGATCGCGGTCAAGGCGCGGTCGCGCTCCTTGTGGGATTTCGCCCTGCCCGCCGCTGGAGAGGGCGAGGATTCCCTGCGGATCGAGGCCGGGCCGCGCGGCGAAAGCCTGACGGTCATGGAGCGGGATCTGGCCTTTGGCGAAGACGGCAAACGCCTGCATGTGGCGGTCGCCGCCAGTCGTGCCGAGGTGGAGGGCGAGGTTCGGCGGTTCGATCTGTTGCTGGCCCTGTCCCTGGGCGGCCTGGGTCTGGGCCTGCTGGCGGCGGTGGCCGTGCAGGTGGGCTATGGCCTGCGGCCCCTGCGCCGACTGGAGGCCGAACTGGACGGTCTGCTGCATGGCGCGCCCCGCCTGGAGGGGACGTACCCGCGCGAGGTGGCGCCGCTGGTCGCCGCCATGAACCGGGTGCTGGACCACGATTCCCGGTTGATCGAGCATGCCCGCAACCATCTGGGCAATCTGGCCCATGCCTTGAAAACTCCCTTGGCGGTGCTGAGCGCCGAAGGCGCCGACCAAGGCGTTCGCACCGCTCAGATCGGGCGGCTGACCCGGCTGATCGACCTGCATCTGACGCGGGCGCGGGCCGGAGCCTCGTCGGCGCGGCTGACCGGGAGCCGTGCCGACATCGCCATGCTGGCGGCCGATATTGCCGGCACCTTGCGCAAGGTCCACGCCGAACGCCGTCTGGAGATCATCGTCGATTGCCCCCCCGGGTCCAGCTTTGCCGCCGATGGCGACGATCTGGCCGAGATGCTGGGCAATCTCATGGATAACGCCTGCAAATGGGCCAGGGAGAAGGTCCGGGTGCGGGCCGTTTCCGGGGCGATCGTCATCGAGGATGACGGCCCCGGCCTGTCCGCCGATCAGGCCGCGTCGGTCCTGCGGCGCGGCATCCGTCTCGACGAGAGCATTCCGGGATCGGGCCTGGGCCTGGCCATCGTCGCCGATCTGGCGGCGTTAAGCGGGATCGGTCTGGAATTCCGCGTCTCGGAATGGGGCGGCCTGGCGGTCCGGCTGACCGAGCCGGGCACCCTCTCCTGAGGCCGGGTGGGTGCGATAGCGCGTGACAGCGCCGCCGCCTTGCTTATCATGAGAGGCGATATTTCCGATCAAGGCGGTTCCGTGCCCATCATTGCCGAAAAGCCCGTCAGCACCATCAGCGCCTTCAGTGGCCTGTCGTTCAAGCAGGCGGTGGCCACCCTGGTCATCGCCCTGGGCCTGGGCGCGGCCTCGGGCATCTGGGACATGATGGCCGATTACCGCCGCCTGCGGCAGGATGTGAGGGATGCCACCCTGGCCAATCTGGCCCTGGTGCGGGGCACGGCGGTGGAAGCGGCCTTCCTGCTCAGCCATGATTTGGCCGGAGAGGTGGTGGGCGGCCTGTCCCTGGACCCCCTGGTGGCCGAGGCCAGGCTGACCGACAATTTCGGCGACGTTCTTGGCCAGATCCAGCGTCCGGCCGGCGAGACCGCCCTGCCGGGCCTGGCCGAGCGGCTGTTCGGCGACATCACCTTGTACCACCAGAATCTTCAGACCCGATCCAAGGAGGTCAGCACCGATGTGGGCGGACTTGACCTTCGCCTCGATCCCGGATTGCTGATCAACCGCTACATGGATCATGTGACCGCCAACGCCGCGTCGGGCGCGGCCCGCACGGTGCTGTTGTGTCTGCTGGTGGTGGCGGTGTTCTATTCCCTGATCACCAAGCCGCTGCTGCGCATCGGTCAGGCCATCGCCGGCGTCGATCCCGCCCGTCCCGGCGCCACGCCGATCTCGCTGCCCAGCCGCCACGAAGGCGACGAACTGGGCCTGCTGGTGGCAAATGTCAACGCCCTGCTGGCCGAGTCGCAACGCGGCCTCGACGGTCGCGACAGCGCCGAGGCAGCCCTGGCGGCCCTGGCCCGCGACCTGGAGCAGCGCGTCGTCGAGCGCACCAGCGAGTTGGAGCGCGAGAAGGCGGGGGTGGAGCGGGCCAATGCCGAACTGGAGAAGGCCAACCGCTTCATCTCCGACGGCATCCGCTATGCCAGCCGCATTCAGAACGCGCTGCTGCCCGATGCCGGCGCCCTGGAAGGGGCGGTGGACGAGATCACCGTGGGCTGGCGTCCCTTCGACATTGTCGGCGGCGATTATTACTGGACCGGCGCCTTCGGCGACAAGGTGGTGGTGGCGGTGATGGATTGCACTGGCCACGGCGTCCCCGGCGCCTTCATGACGGCGGTGGTGTCGTCCATCCTGGCCCGCATTCTCCATCATCATGGCCATGACGACCCGGCGGTGATCCTGGCTTTGCTCAATTTCCTGGTGAAGTCGGCGCTGCGCCAGGACCGGGCCGATGCCCCGGCCGATGACGGGCTCGACGCCGCCATCTGCGTCCTCGACCGCAAGCGCGCCGTCGCCACCTCGCTGGGCTATCGCGACAGCCCCCCCGACGCCACCTTCACCAGCCATGAAATCCCCATCACTCCCGGCGCGGTGTTCTATCTGTACACCGACGGCATGATCGACCATATGGGTGGGCCCAAGAGCCGGCTGTTCGGGCGCAAAAGGCTGCAGGAAGCCCTGACCGCCAGCGCCCACCTGCCCCTGGAAGAGCAAAAGGCGCGTCTGTTCGCCCACCTGGACGAATGGCGCGGCGGCCAGCCCTGCCGCGACGACATGACCTTCATCGCCTTCCGGCCCACGGGCCTTTCGAGTGCATCAGCGTTAGGCTGACGCGTTCTCCCGGGTTTTGCGTCGGCTTGAATGTGGAAAGCGCTAGCGATTTTCCTCGGTCATCAGCGGTGAATAGCGGGCGAGGATGCGGGTGTATTCGCCGCTGGCCCTGAGCTTGGCGAGGCCGTGATCGAAGCTGTCGCGCAAGGCCGGGTCGGCAAAGGCCATCCGGTAATCGGTCGGCGGGAAGATGGCGTGATAGCGGATGGCCTGGGTGGTGTCGACCTTGGCCTTGACCTCGGGCAGCCCCGAGAACCAGCCGAAGATGTTGCGGTCGGCGATCACCACGTCGACACGGCCGAGAAAGAGCAGCAGGGGCTGAACCACCTGGGTGGCTTCCTCGCGGTAATGGGGATTGCCGTCGGCCACCTTCTTGAACTCCGGCCCCAGATAATGGGTGGCATTCTGGAAGGCCAGCACCGACTTGCCGCTGAGGTCGTCGAAGCGCTCGACCTTGATATTTCGGGACGCCAGGGTGATGGCGTAGTTGCGGTAGGTGATATAGACCTGGGAAAAGGCCAGTTTGCCGCCCTGATCCGGGCGCTGGGTCAGGGCCGCGTCCACATGGCCCCGTTCCAGGGATTTCATCACCCGGCCCAAGGGCATGAACACGGGCTTCATCTCGTGGCCCTCCAGGGCCAGGGCTTCCTTGGCGATGTCGTATTCCATGCCGCGTAATTCATCGGGGATGACGTAGGGCGAGATGGACAGGCCGATTCCCACCTGGACGTCTCGCGCCGCCAGGTAACCGGGCGTCAGAAGCATTACGACCGTCAGGGCCAGACGAAACCGCATGCCGGAATCTCCGCTTTTAGGAAAGGCCGGATTGATGGGATGCCACAACCGGCCCGCCGTCAAGTCCTCCCGTCATCTATCCAGGAGCGGGGGCTCGGCGTAGCATGGAGGCCGACGCAACGCGGGGAGGCGGAGAATGGGAAAACTGGTTGGGCTGGCGTTGATCGCTCTACTGGCGAGTGGCCCGACACGGGCGGATTCGCTGTCCTTCCCCATGGTCGGCACCGGACAGAGCCGGTGCTACGACCAGCGTGGCCCCATCACCTGTCCCGTTCATCGGGGCGATGCCTTTCACGGCCAGGACGCCCAGGCCCAATCCGTCCGGCCCGCCTATGGCGACAATGGCGACGGCACCGTCACCGATTCGATCACCGGCCTGATGTGGGAGAAAAGCTTTCGCCGCCTCTCCTTCGCCGAAGCCGAGGCGGCGGCAGGCGCCAGCCGCACCGGCGGTCATGGCGATTGGCGGGTACCGACCATCAAGGAATTGTACTCCCTGATCAATTTCGACGGCAGCACCGGTTCGGCCCGGCCCGAGCAGACCGGGGCGCCCGCCGACGCCCGTCCCTATCTGGATGCATCGGTCTTCGCCTTCGAATATCCCCGCCAGGGCCGGTTCATCGACGCCCAATATGTCAGCCGCACGACCTATCTCGGCACCACCATGGGGCGGGATAAGTCGTTCTTCGGGGTCAATTTCGCCGATGGCCGCATCAAGGCCTATCCCCAGGATGGCGGGCCGGGGCGGCGCCAGTGGTACGCCCGCTTCGTGCGCGGTCCTTCCGCCTATGGGGTCAATCGGTTTCATGACGACGGCGACGGCACCGTCTCCGATGCCGCCACCGGGCTGGTCTGGACCCGGGCCGACAGCGGCGATGTCGCTTTCCGGTCCCGCCTGGGCGCCACCCTCAAGGGCGACGGGCGCCTGGACTGGCGCGAGGCCCTGGCCTTCTGCGACGGGCTGGAGTTCGCCGGCCACCGCGACTGGCGCCTGCCCGATGCCAAGGTCCGCCTTTGGGCATGGGTCCGCCTTTGGGGCCTCCCCCCGGCTTGGCCGGCGGCGAGGCCAGGCGGCTGCTGGACGTGCACGGCGCCGGTGCCCAGCGCTCCAGCCCCAAGAGCGGCGATGAGACCCGTTTGCCCCGAGGCGCCGGCCCCCAGGGGGATGTTCTCCGCATCTATAATTTTGCCCGTTGCGTTCGCCGCCCATCGTGACAACATCTTGGGTGCGAGGGCTGCCGATCGGACACAGGAAGGCTGACATGACGTCGCGCCTTGGATCAGTCATCGCCCTTTGCCTCTCCATGTCGGGGGCATTGCCGGCCCTGGCACAGCAAGATAGCGGTGCCGAGCCCATGCAGCGCAAGGCCACCGAGGCCTCGGCCGAACGGCTGCTCGACGATTCCCTGCTCAGCAATCCCGAGCGTCGGGCCCGGGCGGCGGCCAAGCTGGCCGAACCCGAACCCGAGTCCAAGGATCCCGATATCCTGGCTGAAGCCTACTTCGCCCGTGGCATGGCGGCGCTGGATCTGGGGCGCCAGGCCGATGCCCTGCGCGCCCTGACCCGGGCGGGAAAGAACGTCGCTCCGGGAGCCGGCATCCGCGCCGACATTTTCTATAATCTCGGTCAGGCCCAGATGAATCTTGGGCGGGTGGCGCCGGCCATCGATTCCCTGCGCGAGGCCAACAAGACCACCCCCCAGAACAATCTGATCCTCCGCAACCTCGCCCTCATCACCGAGCAATACGCCAAGCTGGGCAATGCCGAAGGGGCGGCTTCCGCCCGCGACGAATGCATGGCCATGTCGCGCCGCGCCGCCCTGGATCGCTCCGAGCGCAATCCCACCGTCGCGACCTGGCGCCAGGCCAACGAACTGCGCTGCCAGATCGCCGTCGCGGTGGCCCAGGGCAAGCTGGCCGAGGCCGAGCCCCTGGTGCGCAAGGTCGTCGCCGTCTACGAGGACGCTCCCAACACCCGGGGCACCTATGTGGTGGGCAACCGCCACGGCCAGCTTGCCGAGAATCTGCGCCAGCAGGGCCGTCTGGCCGAAGCCGAGAACGAGGCGCGCATCGCCTTGAACATCTACCAGAGCAGTGTCGGCGCCGCGTCCCAGCGCACCGGCTCGGGGCTGGTCAATCTGGGCCGCATTATCGCCGAGCAGGGCCGGCTGAAGGAGGGGGAGGCCCTGGCCCGCAAGGGGCTGGAGGTCATGAAGGGCGCGGGGGTGTCGGGCAAGGGCGGCGCCTTGGGGGTGCTGGCCGATATCCTGGCCGCCCAGTATCGCTGGGCCGAGGCGCGGGCCGAATACGACCTCACCAGGGAGAACTTCGCCGATGATGCCGAGGGCCTTGAGGCCTTCGTCCGCCAGAATTCGTATTATGCCCTGGCCTTGCTGAAAACCGGTGCCGCCGACGAGGCGCTGCGGCTGTTCCAGGCGGCCCTGGCCGATTTCTCCCAGCGCCTGGGCGAGGATCATTACACCACCGCCCAGGCCCGGGGCTTCGTCGGCGCCTCATTGGCGGCGCTGGGGCGCGGCGACGAGGCCCTGGCCGCGTTCGCACGGGCGGTGCCGGTGCTGATCGGCGGCAGCGGTGAAGAGGACGAGGAGACCGGCAATATCGCCCGCGACCAGAAGCTGCGGCTGATTCTGGAATCCTATATGGATCAGACCCTCAAGGTTAGGGGCAATGGGCCCGAGCCGGTGGCCGAAAGCTTCCGCGTGGCCGACGCCGCCCGCGGGCGCTCGGTGCAGCGGGCCTTGGCCGCCTCGGCGGTGCGGGCCGCTGCCGGCAACCCGGCCCTGGCCGATCTGGCGCGCCGCACCCAGGATGCGGAGAAGCAGATCGCGGCGCTCAACGGCCTGCTGGCCAATGCGATCAGCGCGCGAGCCGAGGATCAGGATGCCGATGCCCTGGCCACGTTGAAAAAGCGCATCGCCACCTTGCGATCCGAGCGCTCCGACAATTTGCAGGCCATCGTCGCTAAATTCCCCGAATACGGCCGTCTGCTGAATCCTCAGCCCAGCACCGTCGCCGAAATCCAGGCCAAGCTGCGGCCGGGCGAAGCCATGCTGGCCTTCTACAGCGCCGATGACCGCGTCTACGCCTGGGCGGTTCCCGCCAGCGGCGATTCCAAGGTGGCCGTCGCGCCCATCGGCCGGGTCAAGCTGGAGGCCATTGTCAAATCCCTGCGCCAGGCCCTGGACCTTTCGGTCAACGGCATCGACGAGATCCCGGAATTCGATCTCAAAGCCGCTTGGGGCCTCTATGCCGGTCTGCTGCTGCCCACGGAAAGCGCCTGGAATCAGGCGGCTTTGGTCTTTACCGTGCCCCACGGGCCGCTGGGGCAATTGCCCCTGGCCATATTGCCCACCGCCGAGCCCAAGCCCATGGGTCCGGCGCCCAAGGGCGCACCCCTCTTTGCCCGCTATCGCGAGGTGCCCTGGCTGGCCCGCAAGGTGGCCATCGCTCAATTGCCCTCGGTGGGGGCCTTGACCACATTGCGGGCCTTGCCCGAACGCCACGCGCCTCGCCGCACCTTCATCGCCTTCGGCGATCCCCTGTTCAGCAAGGAGCAGGCCGAGGAGGTTGCTTCCAGCGGCGGCGGCGTCACCAGCCGGGGCGTCAAGCGGCGCTCGGCCCCCCGGTCCAGCCCCGATTTCAGCGCCGAGCTGGCCCAGCTGCCGCGCCTGCCCGACACCGCCGAGGAGGTCAAGAGCATCGCCGAGGTGCTGCACGCCGACCCGGAGCAGGACATATTCCTGCAGGCGCGGGCCAGCGAGGCCCAGGTGCGCAAGCTGGACCTGTCCAAATGGCGGATCGTCATGTTCGCCACCCACGGCCTGATCCCCGGCGATCTCGTCGGTCTCGACCAGCCGGCCCTGGCCCTGTCGGCGCCGGAAGTCAGCCATGACGGCTCGTCCGGTCTGCTGACCATGGAGCGGATCATGGGACTGAAGCTGGATGCGGATTGGGTGGTGCTGTCGGCCTGCAACACCGCCGCCGGCGACGGGGCCGGGGCCGAGGCGGTCTCCGGCCTGGGCCGTGCCTTCTTCTATGCCGGCACTCGGGCGTTGCTGGTCAGCAACTGGCCGGTGGAAACCGTCTCCGCCCGCATGCTGACCACCGATCTGTTCCGCCGTCAGGCCGCCGACCCTACCCTGGCCCGGGCCCAGGCCATGCGTCAGGCCATGCTGGGGCTGGTGGACGGGCCGGGGCCGCAGGACGGCGCCGGCAAGGAGGCGTTCAGCTACGCCCATCCCACCTTCTGGGCGCCCTTCTCCCTGGTGGGCGATGGCGGCGGCGGGAGTTAGATCATGGCCCGGTGAGACCGACTCATCGGGAGATGGTTAGGCCCAAGGGGCCGCGCGCCTTATGGCGCGGGAGCCAAGCCGCCACCGGCGGCACCCGGCGCCTGAGGGCGTCCCAGGGATCGGGTGCGATCACTGGGACTTGGTATTAGATCACCATTTTCAACTTCTGGCCCGGCGTCACGGCTTCGCCGTTGGTCAGGCCGTTGAGAACCCGGAAACGCAAAACCTTGTTGTCCTCGTAGGGCATCTGCTCGGCCAGTTTCTCGACGGAATCGCCGGCCTTGGCGGTGATGATCCTGATGCGCAGCGGTTTCATCCCCGACTTTTCCGACTCGGCCAGGTGGCGCAGGGACAGGCCGGACGTCTTCATCTCCTGGGCATGGGTGCCGGTGACGCCCGGCGGGGTCAGATAGAGGAAGCGATAGGTCTTCTTGCCGTCCTTGATGGCCAGCAGGCGGGCATCCATCGCCCCCTTGTTGGTGTTCAGCCGGGTCACGCCGGTGGCGGCGGGCATGCCGTTGATGTCGAGCGCCTCGATGGAGGCCAGCCGGGTGCCCTTGGCCCATTGGCTTTGCAGGTAATTGGTCATGTCGCTCTGGGCCTCTTGCCCCATGTCGAAGCGAATCATGGAGCCATCGGTATGCACGGCGGTGACCGCCTTGGCGCCGTTGATCAGCCGGAAACCGGGGGGAACCTCGTAGCGGATGCCCAATCCGGCATGGGAGAAGACCCGGCCGCGAATCACGCCCTCGTCGGGATCGTCGCCCACCATCAGCCCCTCGATCTGGGCCAGGTACTGGTCGCGGCCGACCGCGCCCTTGTGATCGGTGAACTTGACGGCGGCGGCGGCGTCCTTGACCCGGTCGATGGTGCGGGGATGGCTGGCGAACATGGAGGATTCATCCACGGAATCGGGCGAGCGCCCGGCCAGGACGGCCTCGAGCCGTGATTCCTCGCGCAGCTTGTTGAGGAAGGTGGCCATGTATTCCGGGTTCCAGCCGCTGTTGTTCATATAGCGGATGCCCAGCTGATCGGCCTCGCTCTCCTGATCGCGGGAGAAGCCCTGGATATAGGCCGCCGCCCCCAGCTGGGCGAGGTCGCCCACCCCCGAGACGCCGGTGACGGCGCCGACTACCGCGCCCAGCACGCCGGTGGCGATATTGGCGGCCATGGCCTGGGAATAGCGCTGGGCGGTGTGGCGCCCGGTGACGTGGCCGATCTCGTGGCCGATGACCCCGGCCAGTTCGGCCTCGTCATCGGCCAGGGCCATCAGGCCGCGGGTGACGTAGACATAGCCGCCGGGCAGGGCCATGGCGTTGACGATGGTGCTGTTGAGCACGGTGAAGCGGAACTCGGCGCCGGGGGTTTCGGTATGAATGGCCAGACGTTGCCCCACCCCCGCTACATAGGCCTGGACCTTGGCATCGTGATAGGCGCCGCCGAATTGCTTCAAGATATCGGGATGGGCCTCGGCCCCCATCTTCTTCTCGTCGTCCGAGGACAGGACGTTGAAGTTGGACTGGCCGGTGCCGGGCGAGACCTGGCAGGAGCTCAGGGTGGTGGAGGCCAGCAGGGCGGCGATCAGGACGACGGAACGGCGCATGATTTCCTCGGCGGAAAAGAGGGCGTTCCCGAATGATACGGCCTCTGCCGCCAAGGGCAAGGGCCGGCGTCAGATCATCTTCTTGCCGTAGCCGCGGGGGGTGTAGACCCAGGTCTGCTGGCCGGCGGTGACGCAGCGTGTGTCGCTGCTGCCCACCACCACCATGGTCAGCATGTCCACCTTGTCGGGGTCAAGCTCGGCCAGGGTGATGATCTCCACGCTCTCGCCGGGACGGCCCAATTGGCGGGCCAGGATCACCGGGGTTTGCGGTGGGCGGCCGGTCAGCAGGATGTCGCGGGCGCGCGGCAGCTGGTCGCGGCGGCGCTGGGAGACCGGATTGTAGAAGCAGACCACGAAATCGGCGGCGGCGGCGGCCTTGAGGCGGGCCTCGATGCTCTCCCAGGGCGTCAGCAAATCCGACAGCGAGATGGTGCAGAAATCATGGTTGACCGGAGCGCCGGCCCGCGCGGCGGCGGCCTGCAGCGCCGAGATGCCCGGCACCACGACGATCTCCACCCGGTTCCAGTCGGCGCGCTTTCTGTGGTCCAGCAGCTCGAACACCAGGGTGGCCAGGGCGTAGATGCCGGGATCGCCGGAGCAGACCAGACTGACGGAGCGGCCTTCGGCGGCCAGGTCCAGGGCCATGGCGGCGCGGGCTTCCTCGGCGCCCAGCGCGCTTTCGTGGCGGGTCTTGCCGTGGGCGGCATTGCCCAGCAGGTCGAGATAGAGGCCATAGCCCACCAGATCGGTGGAGAGGGCCAGGGCGGCGGACGCCTCGGGCGAGCGCCATTGCGGCGTGCCGGGGCCGATGCCGACCACGAACAGGCGGCCGCGCGGCCGTCCGGCCTGGGCGGGGTCGATGGCGCGGGGAGCGCGGCAGACGGCCATGGTGGCGCGCTTGCCCTTGACCTTGGGCACGATCAGTTCGGCTTCCGGCCCGGCCATGGCCAGGGCGGCCCCTTCGGCGACGCCGTGGCAGCCGGTTTCGGCATAGACCACCTCGGAGGGGGTGGCGAGGCGGGGCGCCTGGGCCTCCAATTCATGGGCGCTGAAGAAGCGGGCGGGTACGCCCAGATCGGCGGCCAGATCGTGCACGGCTTTCTCGTCGGCCTTGAGGTCCAGGCTGGCGACGCAGGCGATGGAGCCCGGCGCCAGGACTTCGGCCGCCATTGTGGCGCGGACCAGGGCGATCAACTCGTCCGACGGAGTGCCGCGCTCGCAGCCCACGCCCAGGGCCAGGGTCGGAGGATGGAGAACCAGCTCGTGATCGTCGGGCTCGACCGACCGGTCGGTGATGCGGATCGAGTGTTCGGCATCCTCGGCGAAGGCGATGCCGCTCAGCCAGGTCGCGTCGCCCGCTTCCACTTCCAGTCTGACCGGCTCCTCGGCCAGCAGGGCGGCGG